>JAFAEB010000246.1 GCA_023424235.1 Bacillota bacterium | reverse complement strand
AGATAACAATATAACCCTTATACTCCTTGTTAACTGCTACATGAATCATAGTACCTATTGTATCGTTTTGTTCAAAGGATATTCCTTCCTTAATCATTAACTTACTATTACCTGCTAAGATACTGTTATTATTCCAAGTGATACATACACCATAGCCTGCTAACTCACTATATTCTTTTATTTCCTCTTCTCTTACCTCCATACCATATCGATTGCCTATAGACAAAGCAATTGGATGGTTTGAAAAACGTTCTGCATAAGCAGCATATTCTAATAATTCTTCACTCTCACAATTAACACCATGTATATCTGTAACTTGAAAAACTCCTTTTGTTAGTGTTCCTGTTTTATCATATACAATCGTATTAACAAGATTAAGACTTTCTAGATAGTTGCTTCCCTTTATTAACACACCATTTTTTGATGCGCCTCCAATACCACCAAAGAATCCAAGTGGGATAGACACTACTAAAGCACATGGGCAAGATATAACTAAAAAGATTAAAGCGCGATAAACCCAATCGCTAAAGGATTCATTTGGCATAATAATTGGAGGTATAATTGCAAGTAATAATGCAAACATAGTTACAGCTGGAGTGTAGATTTTTGCAAACTTGGTTATAAACTTTTCTGTAGGAGCCTTTTTATTGCTCGCATTCTCAACCATATCTAAAATTCTTGCAACAGTTGAATCTTTAAATTCTTTTTCAACCAAAACACTTAATAAACCACTTTTATTAATATATCCTGATAATACCTTATCTCCAACAAACACATCTTTCGGTAGTGATTCACCTGTTAAAGCAGTTGTATCAACAAGTGAAGTACCTTCAACAATCCTTCCATCAAGTGGTACCTTTTCACCTGCTTTAATAAGTATTATATCACCAACCTTAACAAGCTCAGGTGACACGACTTGGCTACCAGACTCTGTTTTTAAATTAGCATAATCCGGTCTTATATCCATTAAATTGGATATGGAATCTCTTGAACGTTCCACTGCATAGTCTTGAAACATCTCACCAATCTGATAGAATAACATAACTGCTACCCCTTCAGGGTACTCACCAATAATAAATGCTCCAATTGTTGCGATGGACATTAAGAAATTCTCATCAAATAATTCACCTTTTAATATATTTTTTACTGCTTTATTAATAACCTCTCCACCTGAAAGCACATAACTAATAAAATAAAGACTTAGCTCAAGCCCAGTGGGTAGAGTTGATAAAAATGGAACTAAGAATAAAATAAATGCCATGGAAAAACTTAAAACCTTTTTATTTATAAACCCCTTTTTCTGATTCTCATTCTCTTTTTCATCCCTTACTACAACATCTGGCTCGATCTCTGTTACAATTTTGCTAACATCTTTTTTAATGTTATCCTTTTCTAGTAGCTCACTTGTAGAGAGTACAAGTCTTTTCATTGCAAAATTAACATTTGCTTCTTTTACATAGCTAAGTTCATTTACCTTTTCCTCTATCTTCATTGCACAATGAGCACATCCAAGACCATCTAGTTGAAATTTATAATTTTTATTATCACTCATAGCCAATCCCCCTACTCTTTTACATGGATAAATCCTTCTTCAAATATATGCTTAATATGTTGGTCATTAAGAGAATAAAATACAATCTTACCTTCCTTACGGTTTGACACAAGCCTTGCTTGCTTTAAACCCCTTAACTGATGAGATATTGCTGACTGTGTCATACCAAGTAAAGCTGCAATATCACATACACACATTTCTGACTCAGAAAGTGCCCACAAAATTTTAATTCTTGTAGTATCAGCAAAGGCTTTAAAAAGTTCTGCTAAATCATACAGACTTTCATCACTGGGCATCCTCTCCTTAACATGATTTACAACGTCTTCATGTATTATGGTGCAACTACAATTCTCAGTATCCACATTTGCTTCTACTTTCCTTATATCCATAAACTTACCTTCTTCCTTTTATCTTATTATATGTTTTACTTGAATAAATGTTCATATGAGCAATTGTTCATATGTTTTTATTAATAGTAGCACAACTTCAAAAAACTGTCAATCATGATTATAAAAAATCCATTCTTAAAAATCTAATCAAATTCTAATTTTACTCTAATCTCTTTCTGTAGTAAAATGTCTTAATAGAGATTTAGAGATAATGAAATAAAATATATTATTTTTTTCATTTAATAATTATGTTTCTAAGTTAATTGGTTATTATAATTAGTAAATAAAAAATAAGTATTTTGTTCATTCGTTTCTATAATCAAAACATAATTTATGAAAGAGGTGTTTATATGTGGTTTTCTAAATCACAAGATGATGTTTTAAAAGACTTAAATGTAAACCCATCTACTGGTCTTAGTAGTGGGGAAGTAAACAAACGTCTTGAGAAATATGGATATAATAAACTTAAAGGGAAACCGAAGAAGAGTTTTCTCACTTTATTCCTATCCCAATTACAAGACATGTTAATCTATGTATTATTAGGAGCTGCCGTAATAACTATATTTATAGGTGAATACGTTGACTCCATTATTATTCTACTTGTAGTATTAATTAATGCGGCAATTGGTGTTGCTCAAGAGTACAAAGCTGAAAAAGCAGTTGAAGCACTCCAGAAAATGACGACTCCGAAATCCTTAGTACGTCGTGATTCTGAAATTAAAGAAGTAAATTCAGAAGAAATCGTACCAGGTGATATTATTATTATTGATGCTGGTAGATATATTCCTGCAGACTTAAGATTGATTGAAAGTGCGAATCTTCAAATAGAAGAATCTGCCCTTACTGGTGAGTCTGTACCAACAAACAAAAATGCTGGAGCAATTCTAGAAGATGAAAAGACTCCAATTGGTGATAAATCTAATATGGCATTTATGTCTACACTTGCTACATACGGTAGAGGTGAAGGTGTTGTAGTAGCTACCGCTATGGAAACAGAAATTGGTAAAATCGCTAAGATATTAGATGAAGATAACAATGAAATGACTCCACTACAAAAACGTTTAGAGGAGCTTGGTAAAATACTTGGTTTTATTGCAATTGGTGTTTGTGCTTTAATCTTCATAATCGCAATTATTCAACAACGTAATTTATTTGATATGTTCTTAACTGCAATCAGCTTAGCGGTTGCTGCCATTCCAGAAGGTTTAGCTGCAATTGTTGCTATCGTTTTAGCACTTGGTGTTACAAGAATGTCTAAAATTAATGCAATCGTTAAAAAATTACCAGCTGTTGAAACATTAGGTTCTGTAAATATTATTTGCTCCGATAAAACTGGTACTTTAACACAAAATAAAATGACCGTTGTAAAACACTATACAATGGACAACTTAAAAGACCTACCAACAAATGAAACTAGTTTTACTGCTAATGGTGATGAGGTTGAATTAGTGAAGTCCTTCGTACTATGTTCTGATGCTACCTATGAAAATGGTCAAGGAACTGGTGACCCTACAGAAGTCGCTCTAATTGTACTTGGTGATAAATATAACTTAACAAAAAATGCTTTAAATACAGCACACAAACGTGTATCTGAACGTCCTTTTGATTCTGACCGTAAACTGATGTCTACATTAAACGTTGAAGGTAACGGTTATCGTGTTCATACAAAAGGTGCTATTGATAATTTATTAAAAATATCATCTCATGCTCTTGTTAACGGAAAAGTAGTTCCATTAACCAATGAGTTAAAAAATAGTTATTTAAAAATTACAGAAGAAATGTCCGATAATGCTCTAAGAGTATTAGGTGCAGCTTATAAAGATGTTGATTCCGTAATTGATCCAGATGATATGGAAAAAGACCTTACAATCATTGGTTTGGTTGGTATGATCGACCCTCCAAGATTAGAAGTAAAAGATTCCATTCACGAAGCAAAATTAGCTGGTATCACACCAATTATGATAACAGGTGACCATAAGAATACAGCTGTTGCAATCGCAAAAGAATTAGGAATTGCTGAATCCATTTCACAAAGTGTTACTGGTGCTGAAATCGATGAAATGTCCGAAGAAGAATTCTCTAATCGTATTAATGATTTTAGAGTATTTGCAAGAGTTTCACCAGAACACAAGGTTAAAATTGTACGTGCATTTAAATCTCATGGTAATATCGTTTCCATGACAGGTGATGGTGTAAATGATGCTCCATCCTTAAAATATGCTGATATCGGTGTTGCTATGGGTATTACAGGTACTGACGTAGCAAAAGGCGCTAGTGATATGATCTTAACAGATGACAACTTTACTACAATTGTAAATGCAATTGAAGAAGGTAGAAATATCTATAATAACATTAAGAAATCCGTTATATTTTTATTATCCTGTAACTTAGGTGAAGTAATTGCAATCTTTATCTCCATTTTATTAAAATGGCCAATTCCTTTACTTGCAACTCAGTTATTATGGATTAACTTAATCACTGACTCTCTGCCAGCAATCGCTTTAGGTATTGATCCAGGTGATAAAGATGTTATGAAACACAAACCAAGAAGTCCAAAAGAAAGTTTCTTCGCTCATGGAGCTGGAGTACGTGCAATTATTGGTGGTACATTAATCGGTGCATTAACACTACTAGCATTTTACTTTGGTCTATATGAACGTGGACAAGGTGATATTATATCACTTTTAGCTAGTGCTGATAGTTTATCACAAGCACAAAGTGATGCAATTGTATATGCAAGAACAATGGCTTTCGTTGTTTTAGCTGCATCCCAATTATTCTACTCCTTATCCATGAGAAACTCTGAAAAATCAATTTTCCAAGTTGGTTTATTTACCAATAAATATTTAATTGGTGCAATTATTGCAGGCTTATTCTTACAATATGTTGTTATTACAGTTCCATTCCTTGCAGATGCATTTGGAGTACACAATTTACCACTTAACGATTGGTTAATCGTAATTGGATTTGCTTTAATACCTCTTATTGTTAATGAAGTAATTAAGCTATTTATGAGAGCAAGTAACAAAAACTAATTAACTCCTTAAATATTATTTTTTTATTGCTCTCTATCAATAGACATGCATCGATTGGTGCATAAGTAAAAAATACTCCCATGAGTCTAACTCTTGGGAGTATTTTTATGGCTCTTTGTCAACTGTTGGGGTGAGATTTTTATAATCTCGCACCAACACTAGGCTTAGAGCTAGTTTTATGGGCTCTGCGTCAAGTGCTGGGGCATGATTGGTTTCAATCATGCTCATTCACTGGATTCAGAGCTATTTTATTATTTAATTGGAAATTACGTCCTATGAGATCAAAACACTCCGTGAGGATGCACACGCAAATCATAGGAAGTTATGGCATATATGCGATGCATAAATGCGACGCTTTGTAGCGTGAGAGTTTGCCTTGGCCGACTCTTTGTTTTGTTAATATTCATACGTCTATAAGGGTTAGTAAAAATAATCTTGGGTGTGGATGAATGCTTTTAAAAAGGTTTATTTAAAATAATTCATTCTGTTATCTATAAAAGTTGAGTTTTGTTAAAATACTATTAAAAATTTATTATGATTTTTGTATTTACTTGCAATCTGTTTATGTTTACGATATTATTAACAGTAAATTATTAATAGCAGTATATAAACATTCAATTATAGATATCACGTTCGGAGGTTATAGATGAAAAAGGAAGAATTCCTAAGTGGTTTACGTGCGGCCTTAGCTTTAGAAATACCAGATAGTGAAATAGAGAGTAATTTACGATTTTATGAAGACTATATAAATGGTAAAATCAAAGAAAAGGAAGAAGAAATTGTAATCGATGAGCTTGGTGATCCTAGGTTAATAGCGAAGACAATTATAGAAACATATCAGATAGCTCATGGTCCAATGTATCAAAATAATAAGAATGATAAGTCATATAATAATTCTTATGAATATGAAGATTATAACGATAATGAAGGTGACGATTATCAAACAAAGGATAACCGTGGTATAAAGTTTCAATTACAATCGCCTTTAAAATGGTATCATAAGTTGCTTATATTCTTAATACTTATGTTTGTATTATTCATTGTAATTGTTGTTGGAGGAGTTATTATTCGTTTACTTTTTAGTATTGGAGTTCCATTATTAATACTGTATTTTGGCTATACAATAATTAAAAATAGTATGCGTAAATGATAAAAAGGCTGCAGTTTCTGTAGCCTTTTTTCTATAAAGTATGTTCAGCAATAGTGGATTATATATGTAGCTATGTCTAGCTAAAAGTGAAACGACCGTTAGGGGGAGCCTAACGGTCGTTTCGATGAGGGGAGTATAAATAATTAATAAGGGGTTATATAGTGTGTAACGAGAATCTTAATGAAACTCATTTGCACACTCTTATTATAATACATTATAAGGCATATTGCAATAAGAAAGATAAAATTTTTAGTAAAATTTTTGTTAGAAAAATTTTGAAATATGTACACTTTTTAGCAAATTACTAATAATAGTTAATTAATTCGATAAATGTAAAATTATTATGAGATTATAAAAAAGTATTATAATAATAGAATTTGAAAATTCTAAATGATGTAATCATTATAATAAAGATAGAATATAAGTATTGTTAATTTATTTTTTCCTGAGCAATAATGAATATTAAAAATAGAAATGTACATAATAATTGTGTAGTTTAAATTAAACTTATATTTTATCAGGAGGGCTTTTAAATGTCATATAATGATTCAACAAACAACAACAGTTCTAATTTAAGAAATTCTTCTCAAAACAACAATAACTACAATAATAACGCATCCCAAAACAGTTATAACAATAACTCACAAAACAAATCAAGTAATGCAAGCAAAAACACAACTAAAAACAATATGGAAAATGCTAGTAAGAATACATCAAAAAATTCTACAAGTAATGCTTCCAGAAATACAACTTCTAACTCTTCTCAAAATAAGAGTTCAGGAAGTAATGCATCACGTAATGCTTACAAGGATGATTTAGATTTCTAAAATATAATAAAACAATCAAAGAAATAAGTCTCTTATGAGGCTTATTTCTTTGTATTGCCACCTAATTTCATCTAACCGTATCTTAAAAATATGCACAAGTATATTTGATAGGAATATGATAATAGTAGAAATGAAGGTGATATTATGAGTTTAGAATCTATTAGTGCAAATGAAGTTGACAATTACATAGGAAAAGATAATATCATGGTTATTGATATAAGAAATAATGTATTATATAAAAGAGGGCATATTTTATCAGCAATTAATATTCCTTACAAAGATTTTGATTGTAAAAATTGTAGTATTCCAAAATATTATGAATTGATTTTATATTGTGATAGAGGTAATCAAAGCCTATTACTAGGTAGAGAGTTAAGTAAGGAAGGTTACCAAGTAAAGAGTTTATATGGTGGCATTTATGCTTATCGAGGTAGATTAGTTAAATAAAGAGCTGATAGTGTATCACTGTCATTTACAATAATAGTGTAACTATGATATAATTAATAAATACAATAGCCAGAAACAAAGAATGGAGTACTATAGATGAATCGGTTTGAATTTGTGGCACCTTGCCACTTTGGATTAGAAAGTGTATTAAAGAAAGAAATTTTAGACCTAGGTTATGAAATTGTTCAAGTTGAAGATGGACGTATTACCTTTGCAGGTGATGAGACCACTTTTAGTAGAGCTAATATATTCCTTAGAACCACAGAACGTGTACTTTTAAAAGTAGGTAAATTTAAGGCAGAAACCTATGAAGAACTATTTCAAATGACAAAAGAAATACCTTGGGAAAATTACATTCCTAAGAATGGAAAGTTCTGGGTTACGAAAGCAAGTTCGATAAAGAGTAAATTATTTAGTCCATCTGATATTCAATCTATTATGAAAAAAGCCATAGTTGAGAGATTAAAGAAGGTATATAAGATAGATTGGTTCCCAGAGGATGGGAATGAATATCCAATACGTGTCACAATAATGAAAGATGAAGTTACTGTGGGGCTAGATACTACAGGTGAATCTCTTCATAGAAGAGGATATCGTAAGTTAACGAGTAAGGCACCTATTACAGAGACATTAGCAGCTGCATTAATAATGCTTACACCTTGGAATAAGGAGCGAATTCTAATAGATCCTTTCTGTGGTAGTGGAACGATACCGATTGAAGCTGCTATGATTGGAGCTAATATTGCACCTGGGATTAATCGTTCTTTTCTATCAGAGAATTGGTCTGAACTATTACCAAAGAAAGTTTGGTATGAAGCGGTAGAAGAAGCACATGATGTTAAACGTACTAACGTTGATATGACCATTCAAGGCTTTGATATGGATGGAGAAATAATTAAAGCTGCTAGACAAAATGCAGCTTTAGCAGAAGTGGATCAATATATTCATTTTCAACAAAAGGAAGTGAAAGATTTAAGCCATAGTAAAAAATATGGATTCATTATTACGAATCCACCATATGGTGAACGTCTCGAGGAAAAAGAGAGTTTACCACAACTATATAAAGAAATTGGAAGAAGCTTTAACTCTCTTGATTCATGGTCCTATTACATTATTACCAGTTATGAAGATGCTGAAAAATATATTGGTAAAACAGCTTCGAAAAATCGTAAAATATATAATGGTATGATGAAAACTTATTATTATCAATTTATGGGTCCAAAACCACCAAAACGTAATAATGAACAGGGAAAGACTGAGTAATAAAAGGAACCTTTATAAATTAAATTATCTTTTTAAAAAAAAACTATACATCATAGCTTAATATAGCACTGATGTATAGTTTTTCATTTTATGATTTTGATTCATTTTATGATTTTGATTCATTTTATGACTTTGTTTCATTTGATGACTTTGTTTCATTTGATATCCAATTTATAATATCATTTACAATATCATGAGCATTTTTTTCTTGCAAAAGCTCATGTCTTAAACCTTCATATAATTTAACCGTAACTTGGTTTCCTGTTTTTTTATAGAGTGAGGCTATTTTAGTTATTTCTTTACCATAACAGCTAACAGGGTCCTTTGAACCAGATATAATTAATAATGGGGACCTTAAATTAGCTTGTTTTAGAGGGCGTAGTTTCTGAGCTTTTAAAGCTAAGCTTAGTAAGTCTTTATAAAAACTAATTGTACAGATAAAACCACAATATGGATCATGGATATAGGCACCAACAGAGGCTTTATTATTAGAAAGCCAATCATAAGAAGTTCCCTTCAATAATTTTTTATAATAGCCTTGCCCAAATAGTATGTTATGAAAAAAAGGTGACTTATGTTTTGCTCCATAACGAAGAATGATTAAATTGCTAAGAAAAATACCAGGGTTTAGTTTAAGTGTGGATGGTTGTGTTGAACCACATAATATAATACCACTAAAGTCTTTATAATCTAGTATAATGTTTCTAGCAATTAGGGACCCCATACTATGTCCCATTAAGATTAAATTCTCCGTTCTTTTTATGCTATTGATATGACGACAAATTTCAATACCATCTTGCACTAGTAAATTATATCCTTTTTTTTCGGAAATGTACCCTAAATCCTTTAGAAGAGTTTGTTCTCCATGTCCTCTATGATCATATAGGTAAACATCAATTCCATTTGCATTAAATGCTTTTGCAGTAGCTATATAGCGCTTATAATGTTCAGCCATTCCATGTAATATTAGTACACTAGATTTTGGTTTTTCTAAAGTATGAAAACAATGTATTTTCGATCGATACCCATCCTTTTGTATAACGATATCAACATTAGATTGCAATCAATGTGCCCTCCTTGATATGTAAATTATGTTATGCCTCTTTATATATAAGCTATTTCTAATAATAGTATACTAGATTTATCTAAAAAATCAAATAAAAAGTAATTTTAAGGAATATAACAAAAAAGTAAGTTCCAGAAATATATCAGAAAAGTAATCTCAAGAATCATTACAAAAAGCAATTAAAAAAACATAACGAAAAAGTAAATTCCAGAAACATTAAAAAGTAATTTCAAGAATCATAACAAAAAGTAATTCTCAAAAAATGTAACAAAAAAGTAATTTCCAGAAACATAATAAATAAGGTATGATAGTAATTGGTTACAATAGTAGTACCATTGTCACAATTGTGAATTAAGAAAATAAATAGTATAATTCTTGAAATAAGGAGGTAAATCCATGGATGAAAAATTATTGAAACGAACTGCAATGAATAGCGTCATATTTATGCTAACTGTAGTTATTCTATCAATTGGATTATCTATAGCAGATGGGATGAAAATATCAGCAGAAAAAAGTATAGACCCATCTGATAAAGGAATTAAAACAGGAGATGGGTCAATAGATAAAATTGATGATGTGATAGATTTAGATAAAAATATAGAAACAAATGAAAACCTTCAAAGTATTATCGGGGATAAATATATTGGAGTTGAGTTAGAAAGTGGCTTATATAAAAATATTAATGTAAAAGAGCTATATATGGAGCGTAAACTTGTGGTTACAATTGAGAATATTGAATATGGAGCCATTAATAAAGAAAATATACTAAGAGTAAGCAAAGGAGAGGAATATAAGAATAGTACTTTAGTTGAGAAAATTGATGAAAAATATAGTTATATAACTTTGCCATACACAAATGATATAGGTGATTATGAAAATACAAGCTATGTTGAAACAATATCACAAAATATTTTTGAGGATAAAGAGGAAATTCTTGACCCAGTACTAGGCTATAGTATAGAATATTTAAAAAATACTAGCAATAATACTTTTAATGGAATTATTACTTTTAACCTAGATACAGTATATGTTCCTACACTACATCAAGATAAGGGACATTTCTTTCTTAGCCTTAAGAAGCCATCTGATGTATTTGATACCATAATTGTTATAGATGCAGGACATGGAGGAAAAGACCCAGGAACCCATTCGGTAGACCGGATTTATTTTGAGAAAGATGTTAATTTAGATGTAACTTTATATTTAAAAGAGTTACTTGATAAGGAGAATATTAAGGTATATTATACTAGGAGTAAAGATGAAACAGTTTATCTTAAGCCAAGAGTTGAATTTGCAAATGAGGTGGAGGCAGACTTATTCTTAAGTATCCATTGTAATGCAAGTGAATCAACAAAAGCTTATGGTTCAGAGGTCCTTTATAATGAAAATCATAGTAGTAATGTATTATCATCAAAAGACTTTGCTGATATTTGCTTAGACGAAATACTAGGTGTAACAAATCGTGTTAACAGGGGATTAGTAGAAGCAAGTGAAATGGTAGTAGTAGGGAACGCTAATATGCCAGTAGCTCTAATAGAGATCGGTTTTATGACGAATCAAGTGGAGCTAGACTTCTTATTAAAGGATTCCAACAAGATAAGTATAGCCAATGCGTTACATCGTTCTATCATGAGAGCAATTGATATACTATCGATAAAGTAATAAACAATAGTAGATTGGAGTTATTATATGAGCAATAAAATAATATTTGCTACAACAAATGTAGGCAAATTGAATGAAATTAAATTAATATTAAAAGACTTAAATATGGACGTTATTTCAATGAAAGAAGCAGGGATTGATCTAGATATTGTGGAAGATGGAACTACTTTCGAAGAGAATGCGATTATCAAAGCAAAAACGATTATGGAATTGACGGGTGAAATTGTCTTAGCAGATGATTCAGGCCTAGAGGTTGACTACATGAATAAGGAACCAGGTGTTTACTCTGCAAGGTTTTTAGGTGAGGACACTTCCTATACCATCAAGAATAACTATATTATTGATAAGTTAAGAGGGGTAAATGGTAAGGATAGAAGCGCTAGATTCGTATGTGTAATTGCATGTGCAATGCCTGATGGTGAAATTATTACAAGACGAGCTACCATAGAAGGTATAATTGCAGAAAAGGAAGCAGGAGAAAACGGATTTGGTTATGATCCAATCGTATTCATACCTGAGTACAATCTAACATTAGCACAGCTATCATTAGAAGAAAAGAATAAAATTAGCCATCGTGGTAAAGCGCTAGAAGCAATGAAGGAAGTCTTACGGAGTAGATTAAAAAATGAAAATACTAATAGTTAGTGATTCTCATGGTAGAAATAATAATATAGAGAAAGCAATAAAAAAAGTAGAACCTATCGATTTATTGATTCACCTTGGTGACTTAGAAACAAATGCAGACTTTCTTGAAGCCATACTTCCTTGTAAAGCAGAAATGGTGTCTGGAAATAATGATTATTTTACTAGTCTACCAAGGGAGAAGATTATTACCATAGGTAATTATAAAATCCTGTTAACACATGGCCATCAATATGGTGTAAATTACGGTACCGATCGAATAAAGGAAATTGCTTTGATGCAAGGAGTCGATATTGTAATGTACGGACATACCCATATACCCCATATTGATAATACTGGTAGCATATGGGCAATTAATCCTGGAAGCATCTCTCAACCAAGGCAAACAGGATTTATTCCTACGTTTATTCTTATGGATATTGATGGGAAAGGTGTAGCACATTTTACAATAAATAGTGTTTAAAAAATAACAAATTGTCATTATAGATGAACTTTTTTGCAAGTTGCCTTAAATATTACAATAACTATGTAATTTGTTAACGATTTCTACATTATTTTAATGCTATTATTACAATCTTTTGTGCTATTTTACAGTAAATGATATATAATTCTCAATAACTTACTGTGATATTCTATTGACGAATGGTGTATGATTTGGTACAATGCAATTGATAATTCTATTAAGTATATAGGAATAATATTTAAGGAGAGACTATGGAAAAGAGAATTGTAATAATCGGAGCCGGTTATGCTGGTATTCTGGCAGCAAAGAAGCTTGCTAAAAAAACTAAGAAAATGAATGATGTTAGTATTACAATCATTGATAAGAACCCATTTCATACAATGCTAACAGAACTTCATGAAGTAGCTGCTAACCGTGTTGATGAAGACAGTATCAAAATTAGTTTACAAAAAGTATTCGCAGGAAGAAAAGTAAACGTTAAGCTTGATACAGTAACCTCTATCGATTATGATAAGAAGAAGGTTGTTGGCGAAAATGAAACGTATCCATATGACTATTTAGTCCTTGCAGCAGGTTCAAAACCAACATTTTACGGTGTTCCTGGGGCAGAAGAATTTACATTTAAACTATGGTCATACGAAGATGCAATCGTTTTAAAGGATCACATACATAATGTTTTCAGAAAAGCATCTTGTGAACCTAACAGAGAAGAAAGAAAAAATTTACTAACATTCTACGTTGTAGGCGCTGGATTTACAGGTGTAGAGATG
>JAFAEB010000231.1 GCA_023424235.1 Bacillota bacterium | reverse complement strand
GATTGGAACTGTAAGTAAGGAAGACCTACAAACGACCTTTAAACTTACCATTCAAAGAGATAATACAGGCTATCATTTAAGATATACCAATAAAGATGGAATTACAACTAGTAAATTGTTTTACGATCTAGATAGAAATGCCCTAACACAAATAGATGAAGATGCCATATATATAGGTTTTTTTGCATCAAGAAATGCTAAGATTACCGTAACGGATATTGAATTAACCACTTCTGATCCACTTACAGATCCTCCATCCCAAGGAAGAGAAATAACCTACATTACCCCAGAATATAAAGTAATATCAACAACAAAAACAGGTAACAAACTACATAAGTTAGTAGCTATTGCAAATGCAGATGGGAAAATTATGATTCATAATGAAGTGGGCACTCTTATTTATGAAAATGATAAGGTAAAAGCGAATACCTATATAAATGTTGATACAATTCTAGGTCCAAAGGATAATATCTACAAAGTTACTTTTACTCCAGACAGTGATTATAAGCCAAGTGAATATGAACGTTTATCCTCATATGAAACGGTTAATTTCATTCATAGGGTTCATCATATGAATTTCGATAGAACCTATATATATGTTTCACCAAATGGTAGAGAAGCAGGTGATGGTACTAAGAATAATCCATTGGATCTATATACTGCAGTATCTTATGCGGTTCCAGGGCAAATGATTATTCTAGAAGAAGGGAATTACAGTCTTACAAGGCAAGTAATTATAGAAAGAGGAATCAGTGGAAGAAGTGAACAGCCAATCTACTTAATCGCTAACCCATCTTCAAAAAGTAGGCCAGTTCTTGACTTTAATAAGGTTGGGGCAGGTGTAGTATTAGCAGGTGATTACTGGTACTTAAAAGGTTTTGATATTACCAACACTCAAGATATGCAAAAAGGAATTGTAGTTGCTGGTGACTACAATGTATTAGATCAAGTAAATACATATCATAATGGGAACACAGGTATTCAGATAAGCAGATTTTTATCAACGGATGCTTATGAAGATTGGCCATCCAATAACTTAATCTTAAACTGTACTTCATACGGAAATGCAGATAGGGGTTATGAAGATGCAGATGGATTTGCTGCAAAGCTTACGATAGGAGCGGGGAACGTATTTGATGGATGTATCGCTTACAATAATGCAGATGATGGTTGGGATTTATTTGCTAAAATAGAAACTGGTCCAATTGGAAAAGTTGTTATTAAAAATAGTGTTGCATATGGAAATGGATATTTACCAGATGGCACCAAGGCTGGTAATGGAAATGGTTTTAAATTAGGTGGTAGTAGTATTCCAGGTAATCATGAGTTAATTAACAGTATCGCTTTTGATAATAAGGCAAAAGGTATTGACTCTAATAGTGGCCCAGACATCATTATTAGCAATTCAACTACCTTTAATAATGAATCCTATAATGTAGCCTTATATACCAATGATGTACTTTATACCAACTACATTGCAAATGGCATCCTATCT
This sequence comes from Bacillota bacterium, assembly GCA_023424235.1. GTDB lineage: Bacteria > Bacillota > Clostridia > Lachnospirales > Lachnospiraceae > Anaerocolumna. Next base: position 1,110 of record JAFAEB010000231.1, on the reverse strand, counting down.
TATCGTACGAAACATTTATCGATTGGTGAGAATATTAAGCCTAAGGGTAGCCAAGAAGAAAGTAGAATATATGGAAGTAGTAATTATTATTGGAATCAAAGTACGAATTCCTCTAAGAATACAGAGGAAATTAGAGTTGAGATTAATTGGTTTGTACATTTAGATACCACTATTCCAATTACTAGAAATGAAGATGGAACTATACAAATGAATGGATTACTTGAATTAACCGATAAAGCTCCTAATAACACAGGTGCAAGAATGACTGGAACTCCTTCTAAAAACTTTGAAATCAAAGAGAACGACAATCCAAGTATTACCCCAACACCAACGATAACGCCAGAACCAACAGTAACCCCTATACCACCACAGATTCCAGAAGCTATTATGACGCCTATACCAGAAGAAACTATAGAAGAGATTCGAATAAATGATATGTTACTTAAGGAAAAAGATGTGCTTACCTTGTATGTTGGTGGAACGCAAAATACTAGTAACATGGATATAAATCTACCAGAAAGTATCAATGATAATCATTATATTACTATCTCTTTTAAAAGTAGTGATACCTCTGTAGTAAGTGTTACTAAATCTGGCTTATTAAAAGCGAAGAAAGAAGGTACTGCTACTATAACTACTAGGTTTACAATAGTAGATAGAGTATATAATCATATTACGGAAGTAACCGTAAAAAAAGCTAGCATTAGCTTTGTAAATCCAGTTAGTAGCCTCAATATAGGGGATAAAATTTCTTACAAAATAAAGTTAGTAGGATTTGAACCTGAGCTTATACTGTGGAAAACTAGCAAGAAACAAATAGCTGTAGTTGGTCGGAACAAAGGTAAATTACAAGCAATGGTTACTGGTAAAAGTGAAGGAATAGATACCTTATTTGTGGAAGTGAAGCTGCCGAATGGTAAGCGAGTGATAGAAGAGATAAGCCTTCAAGTAAAGAGTAAGGATTATATAGTTCAAACAGGAGAGACCCTAACGAAGATTGCAAAAAAATATCATTGTAACTTGCAAACATTAATCGAGTTGAATAATATTAAGAATCCTAATAATATAAAAGTAGGCCAACGTATTATTATACCTAACTAGAATAAATAT
>JAFAEB010000172.1 GCA_023424235.1 Bacillota bacterium | reverse complement strand
ATTATTATTGAAGATACAGAAACTATAAGAGAAGAACTAAAGACCTTTTTAACGCGATATGGTTATGATATTGTCGCACCAATAAACTTTAATGATATAATTAATGATACCATAAAAGAAGAACCTGATCTGATACTATTAGACATTAACCTTCCCGTATATGATGGATATTATATCTGTAGAGAAATTAGGAAAAGCTCTAATGTACCTATTATCGTAGTTACTAGTAGAGATAATGAAATGGATGAACTAATGAGTATGAATTTAGGTGCAGATGATTTCATTACAAAACCTTATAATACTCAGATTCTGTTGGCCAGAATTGAATCAATTCTAAGAAGAGTAAATGGCTTTCATCCACAGGATATGATTTCTTATTATGATTTGAAACTTAATTTATCAAATGGTTCTATTACCTATAAGGACAAGACTGCTGAACTTACTAAGAATGAGTTAAAAATACTTTCCTGTTTGATTAAAAATAAAGGGAAGATTGTCTCAAGAGATGATTTAATGGATTTTATGTGGAACTCAGATATCTTTGTAGATGATAATAATTTATCGGTTAACATAACAAGACTTAGAAAAAAACTTGAAGGAGTTGGAATGAAGGAAAATATTGAGACAAGACGTGGATTAGGATATATATTACCATGATGAGCATGAAGGAATATTTAAAAGATAAGTACACCTTTTTATTTATTAATTTTGCTTTATTTATTATTATTGCTGGTATTATGTTACTAATAAATACGGATGGTTTTATTATTTTCCTTATACTCTGTATCTGGTTTTTTCCTCTTCTTAGCTTATTAATTTTAGATTACATGAAATACAAAAGATTTTTTGATCAGATCGATAATTTAATGGATGGGCTTGATAGAAAGTACCTCTTATCTGAAGTTATAAGTGAACCTGAATTTATAGAAGGAAAGCTTATGTATGATATATTAAAGCAGACCAATAAAGATATGCATGAACATGTAAAGAGTTATCGGGATATGGAAAGTGAATATCGAGAGTATATTGAAACTTGGGTACATGAAATAAAAACACCCATTGCATCTACTAGATTAATTATTGAAAATAATCAAAATGAAATCACTAAGAATATTAATAATGAAATTAAAAAAATTGAGGAATACATTGAACAGGTACTTTATTATTCAAGAAGTAATAATGTGAGCAAGGATTATATTATTAAAGAAGTATCCTTACCTAGTCTTGTAAGAACGGTTATTAAGAAAAATTCTAGAGATTTTATTAGTAAAGGTATATCTGTAGAGATGGAAGCTGTAGAAGGAACTGCATTCAGTGATATAAAATGGTTGGAATTTATATTAAACCAAGTAATAAGCAATTCCATAAAGTATATGAAAGAGTATAATGGCAAGGTCAAAATATATACGAATAGCAATGAAAATAATATTGTACTAGTTATTGAAGATAATGGAATTGGTATTGTTGAAAAGGATATAAATCGAGTGTTTGAAAAAGGATTTACTGGGGAGAACGGGAGGAAGTTTGGAAGGTCAACGGGTATTGGCCTTTACTTGTGCAAGAAACTTAGTGAACAACTTGGTATTGGCCTAACGTTATCTTCAAAGGAAGGTGTGGGGACTAAAGTCAGTATTATATTTCCCCTAGGAAGAGTTAACTTAATGAAGTGATATCTTTTATGGTGATGGATTCATGACAATGCTTAGGCATGTTTATGGGTCCATTTCTAGTATGTAAAAATCAGTTTGTACCTTTCAAAAATGTAACTTTAATAAAATAAACACCAATATGTAATCCTATCGATTCCTGCTAGAATACAAAGTGTCAGCAAGATATAAATTTTAGGAGGAAATGATAATGAAGAAAATTTTAATTACAACGGTAGTAGCAATGGTTCTATTTTTTACTTGTTTTTATGGTTATGATTATTATAACGGACCCAAAATAAAAGATGGTGTTATTTCAAAAAATATTGATTCTAATGGAAAACCAATTAATATGTCAACTGAGTTCTCACCAACAGATACGGTCTATTTTACAGCAAAGGGAAATCGATTTTGGGTTAAAAAAGCTCAGGTTGTATGGTATAAAGGTGATATAGCAATAGAAAATAGACTATTCGTAGAAGATGATGTAAAAATTAATAAAGAAGGCTATTATGTAACTAAGTTATCCCTTCCAGAGGGGTTAGAAGAAGGCCGCTACAGTGTAACGATTTTTGCTGATGGTAATGATGTACGTGAAACTTATGCGGAATTTTATATAAAAAAATAAATATTTATTATTTATCTTTAGATGCATATTAAAAGTATGTAAAGAACAGTGATGATTCGTTTTAAATGGAGGATGGTATGGAGACGATATTAAATGTACAAAAAATTGAAAAATATTATGGTAATAAAGGTAACATAACAAAAGCCATTGACAATATTAGTTTTGGAGTAGATAAGGGAGAGTTTGTTGGAATTATGGGTCCATCAGGGAGTGGTAAAACCACACTACTAAACTGTATTTCCACAATTGATACGGTTACTACTGGTAATATCACTATTAATAAGAAAGATATTACTAAGTTAAAATCAAAAGCTATGGAGGAATTTAGGAGAGATGAGCTTGGGTTTATATTTCAAGATTTTAATTTACTAGATACCTTAACTGCCTATGAAAATATAGCCTTAGCCTTAACAATTCAAAAGAGAAAAAGTAACGAAATCGATAAATTAATTAGGGATGTAACAAAAAAGTTAGAAATTACTGAAATTTTAAATTATTATCCTTTTCAAATGTCAGGAGGACAAAAGCAAAGAGTTGCATCTGCTAGGGCTATCGTTTGTGATCCTTCACTTATCTTAGCGGATGAACCAACAGGCGCCTTAGATTCAAGATCTTCAAGACTCCTTCTAGACTCCTTTGATAGGTTAAACAAAGAATATGAAACTACCATTTTAATGGTAACTCATGATGCATTTACTGCGAGTTATGCTCATAGGATTCTGTTTATTAAAGATGGAAAAATATTTAATGAATTAGTTCGTGGAAATGATACAAGAAAAGAATTTTTTAACAAAATTATTGAAGTTGTAACCTTACTCGGAGGTGATGTACTAGATGTTTTCTAAAATTGCAGTTAATAATATAAAACGTAGCTTTAAGGATTATTCCATATACTTTCTTACTTTGACTTTTGCTGTATGTATATTTTATAGTTTCAATTCATTAGAAGCTCAAAGTGCAATGTTTAATATGAGCAATAGCACAGCTAATTTTATGTCAACTATAAATAAGTTAATTGCTGGAACTTCTGTATTTGTATCCTTTGTTCTAGGAATATTAATTACGTATGCGAATAACTTCTTAATTAAAAAGAGAAAAAAAGAACTAGGTATATATATGACTTTAGGAATGTCAAAGGGTAAGATTTCTAGGATACTAATTCTTGAAACAATGTTAATTGGCTTATTGTCTCTAGCAGCTGGTATTTTACTTGGAATCATCCTTTCACAAGGTCTTTCCATCGTTGCTGCCAACTTACTAGGAGTTGACGTTAGCAAATATAAGTTTATTATATCAATGAGTGCAGTAATGAAATCTACCTTATACTTTGGAATCATATTTGCTCTTGTAATGATTCTTAATCAAATAACCATATCAAAATATAAATTAATAGATATGCTTCATGCAGCTAAGAAAAATGAAGAAGTAAAACTTAAGAATATGTTTGTCTCTATACTTATATTTCTCATATCAATTATAATGCTTTTAGTTGCTTATAGGCTAATCATCAAATTAGGAATAATGTCTGAAAGTTATCTCGTGCTTGTCTCCATACTTATGGGTATTTTAGGCACAATGCTTTTCTTTTTTAGTCTCTCTAACTTTTTTGTACATATGGTACAAAAGAGTAAAAAAGTTTATTTAAAGGGACTTAATATATTTGTATTAAGACAAATACACAATAAGATAAATACTAACTTTTTGTCCATGTCTATTATTTGTCTGATGCTTTTTTTAACGATTACACTTTTATTTACTATGTTTGGTTATAAAAGAATTACAGATGGGCTATTAGAGGGGAATGTATCTTTTGATGCCTCCTCCTGGCTCATGATTAATGATAAAGAAGAACAAAAGATGAATGAAATAGAGGAATATTTAGAGAGAATAGAATTTAAGTTTGAAAGATACGAAAAACATGCTTTTTATCATCAATATATATTAAGTCTTACGATAGAAAGCTTATTATCAGATTACCTAAGTGAACAAGAAATAATAGACTTTAGAAATAACTATATGAATGGGCCTATATCAGCTGTAACGATAACGGAATACAATGAAATTATAGCTCTTAATGGAAAAGAGCCGATTAACTTAGAGGATGATGAAGTTTTAGTCGTATCTAATTACGGTAATAGTAATAAAGTACTCGATAATTATATGAAGAACGAAGATGTAATTGAAATTGAGGACAAAGCTTACAAAATAAAAAATGACACACCTATTAAGGAGAATATATTAACTAGTGTTGGCACAACCTTTTTTTATCTCATTATTCCAGATAACTTCACAGGAGAGTTAGAATTAAAACGCACAGGATTTAATGTAGTTTATGAAGATGCTTATAGTGAAATCTCTGAGCAAAGATATTTAAAGCTTTTTGAATCTTATGAAAATAATCGCCATATAGATGAAACACTTGTACTCGTATTTGGTAATACAATTGACCAAGTAAATACAAGAATGTATGGTACAGCAGCTACCGTTGTTTTTGTTGGTATATACTTAGGTATTGTTTTCTTAATTTCAAGTGCAGCAGTATTAGCTCTTCAACAGTTGTCTGATGCTAGCGATAGTTTAGAGAGATATAAAGCTCTAAAGAAAATAGGAGCTACAGAAAATATGGTAAACAAAGCAATCTTAATGCAGATTTCAATCTATTTTATACTACCATTGGCATTGGCAATTGTTCATTCCATTGTAGGTACTAATGTAGTAAATGAAATGTTTCGAAGCTTCGATCAGAGTATTATAGGTAGTTCATTACTCTTAATTGCACTAGCTCTTTCGATTATATATGGTGGTTATTATTATGCTACCTATATTGGATTTAAGAATATTGTTAGGAATAGTAATTAGCATGTATATAGGAACTGTTGCAAGTATGCAGCAGTTCTTATATTACGTATTGTATTATTCTTAAGGAGTTTCTTTTGCGTATCAAGAATGCATGTGATAAAATATAGAAAATAATGTGATTAATACAATTTGTATTCTAGTAAAGGAAAAGAATAATTGAAAATACTATCATGATAGACATTCGCAAGGAAGGTCAAGAAACATAAAATTTAATGAGATATACTTTTTTATATCGGAGGTGTAAAAATGGATGAGGCAGATATTATACTGGCGGTTCTAAGGATGCAAGAGTATATTGAAAAAAATATAGTTCGAAAAATAACCTTAAAGGAACTAGCCATTGAAGCAGGTTATTCTCCTTGGCATGCGGCGAGACTATTCAAAGAAGTTACTGGTAAGACACCGTTTGATTATATTCGTTCCTTAAGGCTTACGAAAGCAGCACTCGTGTTACGTGATAATCAAGTTAGGATTGTTGATGTAGCTTTGGATTTTGTATTTGATTCACATGAAGGTTTTACGAGAGCCTTTTCTAAGGAATTTGGAGTAACACCTTCCAAATATACGAAAGATAAACCGCCAATAAAACTTTTTATGCCTCAGAAGGTTTTTGATACTTACCATGCATTTCATAAAGGAGGAAGTAAGATGAGTGATAGTAAAACAATGAAATCTGTATTTGTTCAAGTAATTGAGCGACCAGAGCGAAAAGTTCTATTAAAACGAGGGATTAAAGCAGAGGATTATTTTTCATACTGTGAGGAAGTAGGTTGCGATGTCTGGGCTGTACTATCTAGTGTAAAAGAAGCTATCTATGAGCCTATTGGAATGTGGCTTCCAAAACATCTTATAAAAGATGGAACTTCATTATATGTACAAGGGGTAGAAGTGGCTCTAGATTACGATAAGGAAATACCTGAAGGATATGAACTAATAGAATTACCACCTTGTAAGATGATGATTTTTCAAGGAGAAGCTTATAACGATGATGATTTTATGGATGCAATCGGTGAAGTGTGGAATCATATTGATAAATTCGATCCATCTGTTTATGGATATCAGTGGGCAGCAGAGGATGCACCAAGATTTCAATTAGCACCTATGGGATACCGAGGTTACATTGAAGCACGACCTGTTAAGGCAATAAATTAAGTAAATTAATTTTCTAATAAGCGTTCTATCTGTACTAATAAGCTTTTTATTAGATTACTTTACTAAGCAATAAGGAATTCAATATTCAAATATTGATGCCAACCGGAAAACACAAATTCTGGTTGGCTTTTTCTTATGTGTTTTAATAGTAAATGGAAAATTCTTGTGGTAAAATATAGATAAGTTAAAAAGCTAGGAGAGATTATATGGATAGATATAAAGTAGAGAGAAATTTCTTAAAATCTAATTTTAAGGAGTTTAAGAATATAAAGACAGATAAGATGAAGGGGTTACCACAAGCAGTAGGAGTGAAGCCTTATGATCCGAATTCAAAAACAATAGAATTACCGACTGTAACTTCTGATATTCTAAAAAAGAAGGATATATACGAGTGCATAAAGGATAGGAGAAGCAATAGACTTTACAGTGAGGAAGCCATAAGCCTAGAAGAATTATCCTATCTATTATGGGCAACGCAAGGTATTAGTGGTGTAAATAAAGCAGGAATGACTCTTAGGACTGTTCCTTGTAGTGGAGCTACTCACTCATTTGAAACTTATCTCTTCGTAATGAATGTAGTTGGTTTAGAGAAAGGAATTTATAGGTATTTACCTATTGAGCATGATTTAATGTATATGTTTTCATTAGAGGATGTAGAGAAAAGATTAGATGCAATTACCTTAGAGCAACCCTTTGTGCCTCATTTTACTAAAAAATCCGCAGTCACCTTTGCTTGGAGTACTACACCTTATCGCTCTGAATGGAAATTTGATATAACAGCACACAAGAAGATACTAATTGATGTTGGACATGTCTGTCAGAATCTTTATCTTGCAGGTGAATCACTAGATTTAGGTGTGTGTGCGATAGGCATATATGATCAGGAGGCTGTAGATAAGCTCCTACAGTTAGATGGAGAAGAGGAATTCATAATCTATCTAGCAGCAGTTGGCTGTAAGAGAAGATAATAGTGTACTAGATTATTGATTGCATTTAACTATCCTAATAAATAATTTATATTTTATAAGATTATTAATAATTATAGTGATGAAAATAAATAGAAATATAATATGATAAGAATTATTTATATAAAATTACTTAATATAAAGGGCAATTAATTATTATTTAAGATTATCCTTAAAAACATTAAAATAGTAGCAAAAATAACTAGAAAAAGGGGAAATAACGATGGATGAAAGAATATGGGCATTAGACCTTGCTCAAAAAATCAAGGATAAATTAATGGTTGTTGCAGAGCGTACAGGAGAAAAAATACCTTATACTACCGTAGATGGTCAGTTTGATGACATGGGTGAAAAAAATGTTACTTGGTGGACCAATGGTTTCTGGGGAGGAATGATGTGGCAGTTATATCATGGAACAAAGAACGAGCTGTTTCGTGAAAGAGCTGAACAGAATGAGAAGAAACTTGATTTGGTACTCATGGAAGCACAAGGCTTAGATCATGATAATGGATTTAAATGGCTTCCAACATCTGTAGCTCATTATAGATTAACAGGAGATATGGATTCCCGTAATCGAGGACTACTAGCTGCTAATAATTTAGCTGGGCGATTTAATCCTGTTGGTTCTTTTATCAGGGCATGGAATGATAATGGAGATGGTCGCACTGCAGGTTGGGCAATTATAGACTGTATGATGAATCTTCCATTGTTATATTGGGCGTCAATTGAGATTAATGATCCTCGTTTTGCACAGATTGCAAAATTACATGCAAACACCGTATTAAAGAATTTTATAAGAGAAGATGGATCTGTAAAACACATTGTAGAATTCAATCCTTATACAGGTGAGTACGTAAAAAATTATGGAGGCCAAGGAATGGATGAGAATAGCGCTTGGACGAGAGGACAGGCCTGGGCAATATATGGTTTTATCTTAAGTTATATTCATACAGAGGATAATAACTATTTAGAAGCAGCTAAAAAAATAGCAAATTATTTTATTTCTAATATTCCTGAAAGTGGCTTAATTCCAGTAGATTTTTATCAGCCAAAAGATATTACATGGGAGGATTCCACTGCTGCATCGATTGCAGCTTGTGGTCTATTAGAAATATCTAAGTTAGTTACTAGTGAAGAAAAAGATGTTTATTATAATGCAGCACTTAAGATGCTTAAGGCTCTTTGCGATAACAGATGTAACTGGGATTTAAATTCGGATTATATTCTTGAAAAATGTACTGCAGCATATCACGATAAAGTTCATGATTTTTCTATTATTTATGGGGATTATTATTTTATAGAAGCAATCTGGAAACTAACAGGTGAGGAGTTATTTCTCTGGTAAATACGATAGATAGGAGATAGATAAATATGATATTTAAACCTAAAACATTAGATTACAATCTAAGTCCTTATACAGGACTTACTAGGGAAAGCTGGTTAGAAGTCTGCGAATACTTACTAGATGGTATTTTTAAGAATATTAAAAATCAATCAGATCCAGTAGTACTGCCAAGAATGGAAGAAGAAGTGACTTATCCACATAAATATTCAACCGGCACCAATAGGTTATTAGAAGAAAAAGCTGAATATTTTGAAGGGTTAGCAAGAACATTTTTTATTGCATCCCCTTTAATACACAATAAACCTGATTGTGTAATACAAGGGATGAAATTAAAAGAATATTATAAAGAACAAGTACTTCGCGCTTGTACAATAGGTGACCCAAACTCGGTTGGTTCTTATGAAGAGTTACAGGAGCTATTAGGAAAAGATAATCCTTTTCGTGCCTTTCAACAAACAGTTGAGACCTGTGCCCTCGTTATTTGCTTATGGGGGTGTAAAAGTGAGATTTGGGATACATATAAGAAAGAAGAAAAAGATAGAATAGCCACATTTTTAACCGAATATGCTCATGGTAATACGGTTCCTCAAAATTGGCGTTTGTTTAATATGTTAGTACTCGCTTTTCTATATAATGAAGGCTATGACATAGATGAAGAGATCATGAGAGATCATGCTCAGAATATATTAAGTTACTATGCAGGGGATGGGTGGTACCGTGATGGTCATTCTTTTGACTATTACTCTGCTTGGGCATTTAATGTATATGCACCGATTTGGAATGTCTGGTATGGCTATGAGAAAGAACCTTTTATAGCAGCGAAGTTTGAAGAAAACTCTAATAAATTAATGGAAACTTATCCTGACTTTTTTGATCGTGATGGCTTTACAAATATGTGGGGGAGAAGTAATATTTATCGCAATGCTGCAACCAGTCCACTTGATGCTAATTTCCTATTAAAAAATCCTAACGTAGATCCAGGACTTGCTAGGCGTATAGCCTCTGGTTCTCTTCTTCAATTTTTCACAAGAGAGGATTTTCTATTTAACGGAATTCCTACCTTGGGATTTTACGGACAGTTTACACCATTGGTACAAGGGTATTCTTGTGCAGAGTCACCTTATTGGTTAGGAAAGGCATTTCTGTGCTTACATCTTCCAAAGGAACATCCTTTTTGGACAGCAAAAGAGAATAATGGTAGCTGGGAAAGGCTAATGAAAAATGAGGTCAAGGAGACTTGCCTTAATGGTCCTGCCCTTTGTTTTACCAATCACGAGGCAAATGGGGAAACTATTCTTAGAACTGGTAAAGTTGTAAAAAATCATGGTGATAACCATGGTATGTGGAATTATTCCAAGCTTTCATATAATTCAAAATATCCATGGGAATCTGCACCGAATAATAGAATTGAAGCGCAACAATACGTATTAGAGGATCTGA
>JAFAEB010000171.1 GCA_023424235.1 Bacillota bacterium | reverse complement strand
TCTCATCATATCCTTCCTCACGAGCAACTATAGCATATTCACTGTAAATATTTGTATTTATATTTTCTATGGATGAACGTAGATTATTTAAGGTTGAAGGAATCGAACCACCATTTAATAACCTTAGCCAAATCCTAGCATGCTGTAGATTATTACCAGAAAAAACTTCATAAATTCTTCCTATTTCGATATATTGCTCGTCTTTAGCTTGTATTGCATATATGTCATATAAAGCCTTGGTTGTAAGTTCATATTGTAAAGCACTCATTAAATTTTTATACGTTCTACTTTCACTAAAATCCATATACACCAACCGTTATGTTTTTATATAATTTATGTGACTAGTCTAATAAATATGTTTCATGGGTCTTTAACATTATTTTTTTACTAAGATTTTAACTTAAATAAAAATATTATGAATTCTTAGGTGAGATAGTTCATAAAAAATATGGAATTAACTATTTATACTTATATATAAATAGAATGAAATTGATGTTAGTAAAATATAACCGGCAAAAATAACTGCCGGTTATATTAATAGGAAAATTAAAGTGGGGGGAATTATATAGTCATGATATATTCCCATAAACATAGATTTTAAAAACTCTAGTTACATGGTCATAACCAATAAACTTGTTTCTTTGCTTATTCTATGAATTACATAGCCATGAATAATTCGATATCATCTTCTACTGTACCAATTCCAGCTATACCAAAGTTTTCAACTAATACCTTAGCTACATTTGGAGAAAGGAAGGCAGGAAGTGTTGGTCCTAAGTGGATATTCTTTACACCTAAATATAATAAGGATAGTAAAACAATAACCGCTTTTTGTTCATACCAAGCAATATTGTATGCGATTGGTAATTCATTTACATCATCTAAACCAAAGATTTCTTTTAATTTTAGTGCGATTAATACTAATGAGTAAGAGTCATTACATTGACCTGCATCTAATACTCTTGGAATACCACCAATATCTCCTAGTGGAAGCTTGTTGTATTTATATTTTGCACAACCTGCTGTTAAAATTACAGTATCTTGTGGAAGTGCCTTTGCGAAATCAGTATAGTAATTTCTTGATTTTGCTCTACCGTCACAACCAGCCATTACAAAGAATTTCTTAATTGCACCAGATTTAACTGCATCGATAACTGCATCAGCTAAAGCAAATACTTGGTTATGTGCGAAACCACCAATGATTTCACCAGTTTCTATTTCAATAGGAGCAGCACATTTTTTAGCATGTTCTATAATGATAGTGAAATCCTTTTTCTCACCTGGTTCACCAGGAATGTGTGTACATCCAGGTACGCCTGAAGCTCCAGTTGTATATAATCTATCTTTGTAAGAAGATTTTGGTGGAACAACACAGTTTGTTGTCATTAAGATAGGGCCATTGAATTTTTCAAATTCTTCCCCTTGTTTCCACCATGCATTACCATAATTACCTACAAAGTTATCATACTTCTTAAATGCTGGATAGTAGTGTGCTGGAAGCATTTCAGAGTGAGTATATACGTCAATTCCAGTACCTTGTGTTTGTTCTAATAATTGCTCTAAGTCTTTTAAGTCATGGCCAGAAATTAAGATACCAGGTTTTGTACCAACACCGATATTAACCTTTGTGATTTCTGGATTACCGTAAGTAGAAGTATTCGCAGTATCTAGTAATGCCATGCCTTCTACTCCATATTTACCAGTTTCAAGAGTAAGTGCTACTAATTCATCAGCTGATAAGGTATCATCCAAAGTTTTTGCTAATGCACTTTGCTTAAATGCACATACAGCTTCATTTTCGTGAGCTAATGCATTGGCATGCTTAACATAAGCTGCTAAACCTTTTAATCCGTAAGTGATTAGTTCTCTTAAGCTTCTTACATCTTCATTCTCTGTAGCTAAAACACCAATGTGTGGAGCTTTTGCTTCAAGCTCTGCATCTGTAGTTCCATTCCATATAGCTGCTTCTGGTAAATCATCTATGTTATTTAATTTTTTCAATAAATCATTCTTTACAGAAAGAGTAGTTCTTACTCTATCATAGAATACACAATCATCAAAGTTAGCATTTGTAATTGTAGTAAATAAATTAAGAGTTACTAAATAGTTCACTTCTTGGCTAATTTCTTGTCCTTCGGCTCTTAATCTTGTTGTCACAAAGGATAAACCTTTTGTCACATAAATTAATAAATCTTGCATGTTAGAAAGTGCTGGTGACTTTCCACATACCCCTACTTTTGTACAGCCTGAACATCCTGCTGTTTCTTGACATTGATAGCAAAACATTGCATTATCCATTTTTAAATCCTCCACTTTTTTATACATCTTTATTTGAAAATATTTGCGTTTCATTTGATGTACTTATCTTAAAACATATAAGGATAAATTTCTGTAACAAATGTTACGGAATGAAAAATAATTAAAATAATTATAAATTTTTAGTTAATTTTTAGTTGCAACGCCCTTTCACTTATACCCTTTAAAATGTAGGAATACTATGTTACAATGGTAAACACTCTTGGATTTATACTAAATTACCTTAGATATATATAGCAAGAGTCTTTCTTAAAGCTAATTAGAAGGAGGACATATAATGAAGAAAGTTGTTGTAACTGGTGGGAATGGAAAGACAGGTAGATGGGTTATTAAAGAATTTTTAGACCATGGTTATGAAGTTATTAATCTAGATGTAGAAGTAAAAGATGACTCATTAGGAATTCCAATAAAGGTAGATCTCACTAATTTAGGACAAGTATTTAATGCTCTAACTGGGGCTGATTCAGTGGTTCATCTTGCAGCCATTCCAAGACCTAGAGGATATACAAGTCAAGAAGTATTTCAGAATAATGTAATTTCTACTTATAATATTCTTGAAGTAAGTGCAGGTCTTGGTATTAAAAAAGTAGTTCTAGCATCTAGCGAATCTGTATATGGCCTTGCATATGATGGCCCTCGTTATGTACCTATGGACGAAAACCATCCGCTAACCCCTATGGATAGTTACGCTTTATCCAAAATTGTAAATGAACAAACAGCTGATATGTTTCATAGAAAAACTGGTATGCAAATTGTATCCTTACGTATTGGCAATGTAATGGAACCAGAGGATTATAAAAGATTTAAGGACTTTAAGGCTGAGAATCGAAAAAACATTTTATGGAGCTATATCGATGCAAGAGACGTAGGTAGTGCTTGTCGATTAGCCATCGAAAAAGATGGTCTAAATACTGCCATACTTAATATTGCTGCCAATGATACGAGTATGAATATAAAAAGTGATGAGCTTATGAAGGTTCATTATCCAAATGTGACGGATTATAAAGAAGCAATTGAAGATTACACTAGCTTACTTAGTAACAAAAGGGCAAAAGAATTATTAGATTGGAATCCAATATATTATTGGAGAGAACAGGTATAATGTATATCTTTATCA
>JAFAEB010000125.1 GCA_023424235.1 Bacillota bacterium | reverse complement strand
TGGGGAAGAATTCAAAGTCGTGAATATCAGAAAAAAGTTGGGGATACGGATTATGAGAGACGTGTTGCCTATGAAGTTTCAGTAAGTAAATTAGAATATTTAGAAGAGTTTTAAAATTAGGGGCTGTTGCATTATGCAAACAGCCTTTTTATTTTTACATTTTACTAATTTTTATATGGATATAAATAGAAAAAATATTGTATTTTTTAGAAAAAGATAGTACAATAGCACCAATTAAGTAGATGAAATAAATATTATTATCTAAATATGTAAATATGTACTTGAACCGAAAATAATGAAGAGGTGTGAATTATGAGAAGAGAGAACCCGAAGAGGGAAAAAACCAAACAACATTTAGCACCTGAGTATAAAACAGAACTAGAAGCGAAAAGGTTATTAGATGAAATATCTTTTATTTTTGATAGTACTCATGATGCAATAAGTTTAGTGGAATATAGTAATAATGAGTTCCGTTATTTAGGTAATAATATAGTACATAAAAAGATTACAGGATTTGATACGATTAAAGGCATGAGTCCAGTAGAAATACTTGGTGATGATATAGGTAATAAGTTAACAAAGTATTATGAACAATGTATAGAAACAAGAAGTTTTGTAAGCTATGTTCAGACATTTGATTTTGGCTCCGGTGATCGTATCTGGCAAACGGATGTGACACCTATTTATCTTGGTGATGGTGTAGGATATCTTTTTTGCTCAAGTAAAGATATAACAGAGATTAAGGTAATTGAAAGTGAAAAAGAGATGTTGTCTAAAGTGTTTCAATCTATGTTTGAGAACCATGATGCTGTTATTCTTATTATTGATACACACACAATGAAAATATTTGATGCAAACCCATCTGCATGTAGATTCTATGGGTATAAAAGAGATGAACTGAAGGAGATGACAATTAATGATATTATGATTTCTATAAAAGATATTGAAGACTACTATCAATCGACTTTTGAGGAAATACATAATTCTCATGTTTATCACCATAAATTGAAAAATGGTGATAAAAGAATCGTTGATGTTTATTCATCACATATCCTTGTTGGAGAAAAGAGCTTGCTCTATTCCATTATTTTTGATGTAACAGATCGTGAATATTATAAAAATAGACTTTTTCATGAGAAGGAAATATTAAGAACAACCTTAAAATCAATCGGTGATGGAGTTGTAACTACAGATGTTAATGGTTACATAATAAGTCTTAATTCAGTAGCAGAAGAGATAAGTGGTTGGAAGGAAGGCGATGCATTTAATAAATATTTTACTGATGTTTTTAATATTCTCAATGAAGAAACTGGAAGACAAGCTGATAATCCAGTTAAAAAAGTTCTTGAAACATTTTCCATAGTAGAATTAAATAACCAAACACTATTAATAAATCGACATGGTAAAATGCTACCGATTATTTTTAGTGCTGCTCCAATAAAATCTGAAAAAGGAAAAGTATTAGGCGTAGTAGTCGTATTTCGAGATATCAGTGATGTTAAGGAGCATATTAATCAAATTGAGTATCTAAGTTATCATGATTCTCTTACAGGTTTGTATAATCGTAGATATGTGGATGAGATGATTAAATATGTAGATCTAGAAGAAAATCTCCCTATTACAATTGTTATGGGTGATGTGAATGGGTTAAAGATTACGAATGATGTATTTGGACATGCAAAAGGTGATTTACTTTTAAAGGAAATGGCAAAAACTCTTAAATCTTATTTTCGTAAGACGGATATTATTGCGAGATGGGGAGGAGACGAGGTAATTATTATAATGCCAAGAACGAAGCCAGATGTTGCAGAAGAAATTGTTGAGAAAATAAATTCAACTAACATATTAATAGATCAGAGTGGCCTTTATCTTAGTATCTCATTAGGTATTTTCACAAAGAAAAGTGTGGATGAAGATATTCAATTTATAATGCAGATGTGTGAAGAGGATATGTATCATAAAAAGCTTTTGGATGGAAAAAGCTATCGTAATTCAATTATTAACTCACTTCTAGCTACAGTATATGAGAAAAGTTACGAGACAGTAGCACATTCTAGTCGAATCGAATACTACTGCAATCAAATAGCAAAAACATTGAATTTATCCTTAAAAGAAATGGAAGAACTATCGTTATTGGCAAAACTTCATGACATTGGATATGTAAGTGTTAATACTGATATACTAACAAAGGATACTAGTTTAACCCTTGATGAATGGCAAGATATAAAAAAACACGCAGAAATTGGATACCGTATTGCAAAGGCAATACCGGAACTTGCCATAATTGCAGATTATATTCTATATCATCATGAACGATACGATGGGAAAGGATACCCAAGAGGACTTAAAGAAGATGAAATTCCTATGACCTGTCGCATTTTTTCAATTGTAGATGCCTTTGATTCTATGGTACAGGAGCGAAAATATAGACCTAGCATTAGTACTAAGAATGCAATACATGAGATAAAATTAAATGCTGGATATCAATTTGATCCTGAAATTGTAGAAGTTTTTACGAAGCTAATTTCCTGTAACTAATACATAGATAATAAACCCGCTTGTCACCTATAAAAAGACGAGAGGGTTTTTTATTTCATAGAAAATTACATCCTATGCTTTGCGGTGCGAGAGTTTTCCTTGGCAGACGCTTTGTTCTTAAAGTTAAAAACTACAATACCCAGGATTTCATAAGTTCATATTGACAAGACTATAACAGAATGCTAATATAAGGATAATAATAAGCTTTTACTAGCTAATAATTAAATAGCTTTTGGTAGAGGTGCATTTTTTAAGATTATATTGCAGGATATGACAGTCATAGGCGAATGCAATAGAAAGGAAAAGATGCCGAAATCAAAATAATGCTGTGTTATTTTGGTTGGGTATATGGTGAATAACTATATAACTGTCATCAAGTTTTGATGGAGTGCTGCCTAAAGAATATGAAGTCATTACTTATGACAATGTATTTGTTATACTTGTTTTGGCATATCAGAAAATTTCTTTAGGGTCGACACGAGAAGTCGGCTTTTTTTATGCATAATTGGTGAAGGCAATAATAATAATAGGAAGCGCTAGTGTTAAAAATCATGAATGTTACTTTTACACTGGAATTGCAGAATGGAGGATATTATGGCAATTTTTACAGGAGCAGGTGTTGCAATTGTTACACCATTTACACAAAGTGGTGAGGTTAATTACGAAAAATTTAAAGAGATCATCGAATTTCAAATAGCAAATGGTACAGATAGTATAATTGTATGTGGGACAACAGGAGAGGCATCGACTCTTACTCATGAAGAACATATTGAGTGTATTCGTTTTACAACTGAAGTTGTCAATAAGAGGGTGCCTGTAATTGCAGGAACCGGTTCTAATTGTACGGATACTGCTGTCTATTTATCAAAAGAAGCAAAACTTTGCGGCGCGGATGGATTGTTATTAGTAACTCCATATTATAACAAAGCAACCCAAAAAGGATTAATTGGACACTTTACAGATGTAGCAAAAGAAGTGGATTTGCCAATTATATTATATAATGTTCCAAGTAGAACAGGATGCAATCTCCTTCCAAAAACTGTGGCTAGTTTAGTTAAAAATGTGGATAATATTGTTGGAATTAAAGAAGCTAGTGGATGCATTACTCAAGTTGTTAACTTAATGCATGAATGCAATGGCGAAATTGATTTGTACTCTGGTGATGATAATATTATTGTACCATTGTTATCTGTTGGTGGAATTGGTGTTATATCTGTACTTTCTAATATTGCGCCAAAAGATACTCATAATATAGTGGAAAAGTATTTAGCTGGTGATTTAAAGGGAAGCTTAGAGTTACAACTTAAATATACTCCTGTTATTGATGCATTATTTAGTGAGGTTAATCCTATTCCAGTAAAGATGGCTATGAACCTAATGGGACTTGATGTAGGTGGCCTAAGAAAACCACTTACCTGTATGGAACCTGAGAATACAGAAAAATTACGTAAAGTCATGATGGACGAAGGTTTAATATAAATAATTTTTAATAACCTAAACCCAAAACTATGATATAATAATAGAAACAAATGAATTTATGAAATAGATACTAATTTAGGTATGCATATATAATAATATGCAACCAGATAGGAGCCAAAAATGATTAGAGTAATTATGCGTGGCTGTAATGGCAAAATGGGAAGAGAGATATCTAGATTAATAGAGAATGAAGTAGATATAAAGATTGTAGCTGGTGTTGACCGTAACAAGGCAGAGGACTTAAACTATCCTGTTTATACATCATTCATAGAATGTAATGTGGATGCAGATGTAATAATTGATTTTTCTTCACCAGTTCATATAGATGAGATGTTAAATTATGCGAAAGATAACAAACTTCCAATCGTATTATGTACAACTGGGTTATCTGATGAGGATTTAAGCCTTGTTTATGAGAGCTCCAAAGATATAGCTATACTTCGTTCTGCTAATATGTCATTGGGAATTAATACAATGGTAAAATTAATTAAAGAAGCAACAAGAGTCTTAGCAAATGCTGATTTTGATATTGAAATTGTTGAAAAACATCATAATCAAAAAATAGATGCACCTTCAGGGACAGCCCTTTATTTAGCAGATGCCATGAATGAAGTATTAGAGGAAGACTATATCTATAAATATGATAGAACAGCTGATACGAAAAAAAGAGAAAAAAAAGAAATTGGTATATTGCCAGTTCGTGGCGGAAGCATCATTGGCGAACATGAAGTTATATTTGCAGGTTTAGATGAGGTAATTGAAATTAAGCATACTGCTTATTCAAGGGCTATTTTTGCAAAAGGTGCAATTGCAGCAGCAAAATTCCTTGCTGGAAAAGGACCAGGTATGTATCAAATGAGCGATGTAATAGGTTAAGAGAATAAAATAAAAGTAAAAAGATTAGTAAAATGAGATCCTAATAGATTGAATGATAATAGATTGAAAGAGAGTACTTTTTGTATTTCCCTAATGCTAGTAAGTAAGCATTTGGGTGGTATATAAAGGTACTCTTTTTTGTGTTTCTCTTATTTATTTAGTTATGTAAAATTGTGAAGAAATTGTGAAATTTTACAAGGATAATCTTTGTTCACAAATTTTTCAAAGTATTTATGTAACATAGATTATGATGACTTAATAATTATTTAAGGAGGAGAATGACTTGATAGAAGTTAAGAATCTAACCAAGAAGTATGGGGAACATTTGGCAGTTGATAATTTAAGCTTTACAGCAAAAAAGGGTCAAATAATTGGTTTTTTAGGACCAAATGGTGCTGGTAAGTCAACAACTATGAATATGATAACAGGTTATATTTCTGCATCAGATGGAAGTGTTTCTATTGGAGGACATGATATCTTTGAAGAGCCAGAAGAGGCAAAAAGAAGAATCGGTTATTTACCAGAACAACCACCCTTATATCTTGATATGACGGTAAAAGAGTATTTAACCTTTGTTGCCAATATTAAGAAGGTTAAGAGACAAGAAATTGAGAGCATGTTACATAAGATTATGAGTATGACTCAGATTTTGGATGTTAGTACAAGACTAATCAAACATTTATCAAAAGGCTATAAGCAAAGAGTAGGGCTTGCTGGAGCAATTGTAGGATTTCCAGATGTTCTAATTCTTGATGAACCAACAGTTGGCCTTGACCCAATGCAAATTACCCAAATCAGAGATTTAATTAAGGAACTTAGTAAGGAACATACAATTATTTTAAGTTCTCATATTCTATCTGAAATTAGCGCAATTTGTGATACGGTAATGATTATTAATAAAGGTAAATTAATTGTAAGCGATACTCCAGATAATCTAACCAAACATAAAAACAATAGCAATGGTTTAAAACTTAAGGTTAAAGGAGATAAAGGAGTAG
>JAFAEB010000047.1 GCA_023424235.1 Bacillota bacterium | reverse complement strand
GGGACCAGAAGAGAGTATGCAGATTCAATCCAACTTAGCATCTACGATAGCAATGGCCTTTGATGAATGCCCTCCACATCCAGCTACAAGAGAGTATATGAAAAACTCCGTAGATCGTACAACAAGATGGTTACATCGTTGTAAAAAGGAAATGGAGCGTTTAAATTCGCTAGAGGACACCATTAATAAAAGTCAAATGCTATTTGGAATAAATCAAGGTGGTACTTATGAAGATTTAAGGATCGAACATGCTAAAGTGATATCAGAATTAAACCTAGATGGATATGCACTAGGAGGTTTAGCAGTTGGTGAATCTCATGAAGAAATGTATCGTATCCTTGATGTTACAGTTCCACACTTACCACTTGAAAAGCCAACCTACCTTATGGGAGTTGGTACCCCAGAGAATATCCTTGAAGCAGTAGATCGTGGGGTAGACTTTTTTGATTGCGTATATCCAGCTAGAAATGGAAGACATGGACATGCCTATACCAATCATGGTAAAATGAACTTAATGAATGCTAAGTATGAATTGGATAGCCGTCCGATTGATGAAGGATGTCAGTGCCCGACTTGTACACATTACAGTAGAGCATACATTAGACATTTATTAAAAGCAAAAGAGATGTTAGGACTTAGACTTTTAGTAACTCATAATCTATATTTCTATAATAATATGATGGAAGAAATAAGAGATGCGATTAGTGAAGGAAGATATAAGGAATACAAAAAAATGAGGTTAGAAGGCTTCAAAATAGGAGAAGCTTAAAACATATTAGGAGGACTATATGAAGAATTTAGTATTTTTAACTGCAACAGGTGGCGACGCAATGCCATTAGGATTTACCATAGGTTGGATTGTACTTATGGCAGCTGTATTTTACTTTTTGATGATTCGTCCACAAAAGAAACAGCAAAAAGCCCATGAAGCATTAATCACTACAATAGCTGCTGGAGATAGTGTTTTGACAACAAGTGGTTTTTATGGTGTTGTTATTGATGTAATGGAAGAAGTAGTTATTGTTGAATTTGGTAACAATAAAAACTGCCGTATTCCAATGAAAAAGTCTGCAATTGTTGAAATTGAAAAACCAAATGTAGAATAATTAAGTTAAAAAAAGCTGTACATTAGCCATGTTGGTTTAGTGTACAGCTAATTTTTTATTTTAATTAAATATAAAATGTCTTGATTAATAGGTCTTATCTTTTAGTTTTTTACTTTCTTCTAACTGTTCTAGTATGGTAAGCGGTATTTTTAAATTACCAAAGCCTGTTCCAAGCTTAATATCAGGTTTATTAGCACCATGAAAATCAGAACCACCACTAATAACTAGATTATATTTATTCGCAATTCTTCTTATATGCCCCTCATCAAAACCAGTATTTAAGGAATAAATTGCTTCAATTCCGTCTAAATGAAAGTTACATAAATAGTCTACTAATTCTTCAATTTCATTTAAACTAAATTTATATAGAAGCGGATGGGCTAAGATTGCTAGTCCACCTGCTTCATGAATTAATTCAATACCTCGCTTCGGTGTAATGTATTCTCTCTTAACGTAATATGGTGTATCTTGCCCTAAATATTTTGTAAAAGCATCTTTTGTTGTTTTTGTATAGCCATGATTAGTTAAGTATTTTGCAAAGTGAGCTCTCGTTAAGACTGCCTCTCCTTCTTCTCTTCGTAATTGTTCTATAGTAATATCAATTCCTGCATCTCTTAAGTTTTGTGCCATTTTTTCATTTCGTATCTCTCTTTTTTCTCTGGCCATTTCTAATTCTTGTAATAAAATTTCGTTATCAGGGTCTAGAAATAAACCTAATATATGAATATCTATATTTTTATAAGCAAGAGATAATTCAGTACCGGGAATTAATCTTATAGGGTGTCCTTTATCTGTCCAGTTTTTAGCTGCTATACTTGCCTCCCTTATACCATCTAATGTATCATGGTCAGTTAAGGCTATGGCACTAAGATGATTGCTTACTGCTAAATCAACGAGTTCAGTAGGAGTTAAAGTACCATCGGATGCATTGGAGTGGACATGTAAATCGATATAGTTCATATAACACTTCTCCTTTCTTAGGATGTTATATTTAGATAACTGCGAACCTTAATTTTAGAATGTATTTGTGAATGGAATCATATCATCTTCATTGTTTCATAGTTATCTTCATGTTTTACTAATAAGTATGTATTTTATATGTATATGTTAACCTAGTATAGCATGAAAAATTTTTCCGAACAAGAATAGAATTATCTTATGAGTTAGATTGAAAACTATTTTTATGATACTCAAATATTTATAAACTTTATAAATACCTACTAGATATAGAATAATCCAATGATAAAGATAATATATTACAGTATAAATATTTGGAGGATTCGGATGGACAAAGTATTACATCGTAGTTCAAAAATAGTAGTTATATTAAGAATACTATTGTTATCTTACTTGGTTACTGGCTTATTGTTACTATTACTATCCTTTATTAGCTTAAAATTAGATGTATCGAATGGTATTATAGCTGGGGGAATCATTGCAACATACGTATTATCCTCTTTTTTAGGTGGTTTTCTACTGGGAAAAGGAGCAGATAAGAAAAGATATTTATGGGGAATATCCATGGGTGCTATATACTTTATCATGTTAATATTAATATCAATTTTAACTAATTCTGTTATTGGGATGGACACAGGGAGAATAGTAACTGTAATGATCCTATGCTTAGCTAGTGGTATGGTAGGTGGTATGTTAAGTTAAGTAATCGAAGTTTTTTTGCTGTTTATAGTAATACATATGTGAAATACTAAAAATAGGCTTTTCTTACCTTTATTCGTATGTTATAATGGATTAATTGGATGAAATAAGCAGCGTGTTGATACGCTGCTTATTCACTGTAGAAAAGTTTTAAGAAGAGAAGGAGTTGTTATGTAATATGGAGAATCTAAAACGAGTAGGAAAAAGCAAAGGGAAAAGAACATCAGGCAAAAATTATTCTCTGGGCTATCTGCAACTGTTTGTAGTAATGGTGGTAATGGCAGGGTTAATTTTTGTAGCTTTGAATGGTATAGGAAATAAGAAATTTGGTGCAGCTAAAAATATTAAGCTTGGTCTTGATTTGGCAGGTGGAGTTAGTATTACATATGAATCTGTAAAAGCGAATCCAACTGAGAGTGAACTTGATGATACGATATATAAGCTTCAAAAACGTGTGCAAAACTATAGTACAGAAGCAATTGTATATCAAGAAGGTTCAGACCGTATTAATGTTGATATACCAGGAGTTACAGATGCCAATGCTATTCTTAAAGAATTAGGGAAAGCCGGGGCTTTACAATTTAAAGATTCCAATGGAACTATCGTATTAGATGGCTCTGATATACAAACAGCAGAAGCAGTTGTGTATGGCAAAGATTTAGGTAATGAATATTTAGTGGATTTAACTATGACACCTGCTGGTACCGAAAAATTTGCTAAAGCAACGAAAGAGAATATAGGAAAACCGATTTATATATATTACGATAACGAGTTAATTAAATCCCCTATTGTGCAAACAGAAATTACAGGTGGAAAAGCACAAATTGAAGGACAAGCATCTTTTGATGAAGCAAAGGAACTGGCTTCAATTATTCGTATTGGAGCACTCCCTCTAGAACTTAGGGAAATACGTTCTAATATTGTTGGAGCACAATTGGGTCAAGAAGCAATTGAGACTAGTTTACTTGCAGGTGTTGTAGGATTTATACTAGTTATCTTATTTATGATTATTTGGTATAGGGTTCCAGGTTTGGCTTCTAGTATTGCACTTATCTTTTATATAACGATAGTTTCATTTGCAATATTAGCTTTTAATGTTACTTTAACACTTCCTGGTATTGCAGGTATTATATTATCTATTGGTATGGCTGTGGATGCAAATGTAATAATATTTACTAGAATAAGAGAAGAATTAGGAACAGGTAAAACAGTACGTTCTGCGATGAAGATAGGATTTAACAAAGCCCTTTCGGCAATTATTGATGGTAATGTAACTACACTAATTGCAGCAGTTGTTTTATGGCTTAGAGGTACTGGTCCGGTAAAAGGGTTTGCTCAAACTCTGGCGATTGGTATTGTCGTATCCATGTTTACTGCGCTTACGGTAACTAAATTTATTATGAATATACTTTATTCCGTCGGCCTTGATAAAGAAAGTATGTATGGAACTACAAGGACGAAAGAAATCATTCCATTTATCAAACATAGAGCTAAATTCTTTATTTTATCCTTGTTAATTATTTTACTTGGTTTTGTTGCACTTGGTGTAAATAAGGTAAGTACAGGAAGCATTCTTTCCTATGGTCTTGATTTTAAAGGTGGTACCTCTACAAATGTATCATTCCATGATAATATTACGGACCAGTTAAAAAATGATGTGAGAGCTATTGTTTCAGATATCATAAAAGACCCAAAAGTCGAAATGGCTGAGGTCAAAAATACAAACAGTATTATCATTAAGACAAGGGAATTATCACTTGATGAGAGAACTCAGATAGAAGAAAAATTAGTAGAGGTATATAATATCGATGTAGATTTATTAACAACGGAGAGTATTAGTGCATCTGTTAGTGGTGATATGAAAAAGGATGCCTTATTCGCTATTATAATGGCTACTGTTGCTATGTTACTATATATTTGGTTCCGTTTTAAGGATATACGATATGCGTCGAGTGCAGTACTTGCATTAATTCACGATGTACTCGTAGTTTTAATGGTTTATTCGGTTGGTAAAATAGCGGTTGGTGGTACCTTTATTGCTTGTATGTTAACAATTGTTGGTTATTCGATTAATGCTACCATCATTATTTTTGATCGTATTAGAGAAAATGCTACCTTAATGAATAAGAATGAAAGCTTTGAAGAAATCGTTAATACTAGTATTAGTCAATCATTTTCAAGATGTATTAATACATCACTTACAACCTTCTTTATGGTTTTTGTATTGTTAATATTTGGTGTAGATTCGGTTAAGGAATTTGCAATTCCATTAATGGTGGGTATTGTATGTGGAGCTTATTCC
>JAFAEB010000359.1 GCA_023424235.1 Bacillota bacterium | reverse complement strand
ATGTTATACTACATATAGTAACAAAACAGTAAAGCTTCTATATTAGTTGAGTTAAGGCTCAACTATCTAAATTGGTTGAGCTTTTAACTCAACTATCTAAATTGGTTGAGATTTCTCTCAACTATCTATACTGGTTGAGTTATCTACTCAACTATCTACAGTTGAGATTTCTCTCAACTATCTACATAAGGAGTCCTAATGATTAATTATATCATTACGACTCCTTTCTTAACAGAGGACATGTGTCCTATTCTTTGTCTTTTAAATTATCTGAATCTACTTCTATACTGTTACTACTTCGTTTGTTTTTCTTACTGTATCTATTCCAAGCCACAATACCTGTTATTAGTAAATAGGCTGCAATAAGAATAAATAATATAATAAAAATCATACCAAATATTCTTTCATTACCACTTAATTCATTAAAACTTTCAACTAAAGTTCCCACAATATATAATAAGGTAGAACCAATAATAATACGATAGTATAAAGAAGATTTCGGTAATTCTTTTTTATTTTTGTCTTTCATGGGGTTCCTTTCGTAAATGAAAATAATATTTAGTATTAACATTTTTCTACTTATTAATTACTTTGATAAGTACATCCGTAATAATACCACATATTGTTATTATTACAGAATCATCTAAAGTCGGGTATAATGGTAATGTTAATATAGAATCCGATACCATCCTTGATATGCTTATTGAAGAATTCCAATATTTATTGCCGAAGCATTTATGGTCTGTTGTTATAGGATAAAAATACTTTCTTGCATAAATATTATTTTTCCTAAGTAGCTCATATACTTGGTCTCGAACTTCTTTATTAAGAAACCTTACAGGATAATAACCATAATTATAAATTATATTATTTTTATCGTTTCTTAGTATAATACCTTCAATACTACATAATAAGCTATCATATAGCTTGGACTTACATTTTCTTAGAAAGATATCATTAGATATATTTTTCAGGTTACAAAGTCCCATAGCTGCACAAAACTCATTCATTTTTCCATTAGCCCCAACCGCTACTACACTTTCTTCAGAACGTATACCAAAATTCTTAAGATTATAAAGTCTCTCATTAAAAACAGGGTCCTTAGAACATACGGCTCCTCCTTCAATGGTATTAAATACCTTTGTTGCATGAAAACTCAATACTGATGCATCACCAAGACTCTCTACAGAACGATTGTCGATTACTTCACCAAAAGAATGTGCAGCATCATATATTACCTTTAAATTATATTTTTTTGCAATCTTATCTATTTCGTGATAATTACACACATTCCCATAAACATGAACTGGCAATATGGCTACTGTTTTATTAGTAATTAATGCTTCAATCTTATTTTCATCAATAGTATAATCACTTTCTTTTATATCACAAAATACTGGTACCATATTATTGCGTAATATTGCATGGGTTGTTGATACAAATGTAAATGGGGTTGTTATAATTTCACTACCTTCTTCAAATTCCATCGCTTGAATTGCCATTTCTAACGCAGTATGACCATTAACCATTAATGATATGTATGATACACCTAAGCACTCTTTTAATTCACTTTCTAATTGCTTATGATAATCACCCATATTAGTAAGCTTATGTGTATTCCACATTGGACGAATCATTTCTATATAGTCCTCATAGGAAGGTAGAGATGACTGCGTTACATAAATTGATTTATCTAACATATCTCCTCCATTATTAAATAATGTTATCACCTTGACTTATTGTCAAAAAACTCTCCACTTCTTTGTCTTTTCTCTAAAGCTATATTGTCTATATCGGCCATTGTTAAGCCATTGTTTCTAATTTTACTTATAATAAGTTCAATAATATTTTTATTAATACTATCATATGCTATACTATAAGCCTCTTTTACAATATCAAGTGATTTTAATCTATTTAATGAATTATGAATCGTAATTACTAAAATATCTGCTGATGATACATTATTATCAATAATCCATTGGTATACTTTTTGTGGTTCAATATGATCAATATATTCTAATCTTCTTAAGTAAAATTTAATAACCATATATCGATATAATAATTCATCCACATTGAATCCCTTATCAAAAATTGTCTTCTCAATATTAGAGTTACTTTTTTCTAACTGATAAATACTTAATAAATGTTTTAATAAAGGGAGATTTTTAGACATACCGTTATCTTTAACTTCATTTAATATTTGACTTGCTTCTTCATATGTACCATTATTAACTAATGACTTAACTTGCATATATATATACTTAGATAGCTCTTGTAACTCATAATTGTAATCAAATGGATAATCCTCCACTTTTCCTTTGAAAAACTCTGTATACTCATCAAACATAATTCTACGGTTATTGTCATATTGAGTCAAGTCATTTGTACCACTATCATGAATGGACCATGGTCTATCTTGATATGGTATGCATAACTTATAACCAGCTCTAATAAACTCAAAGGATTGTGAAATATCATAATAATGCCATTGTTTTAGAATATCTTCTCTCCAAGGGATATCATATTGTGTAACCATCAACATACCATCTATAGCATCTACCCTCGTATAGGGTTTCTTTTGAAAATATGTAGCATCTACAGAAAGTGAGTAATCACATGTAACTGTTCTACCACAATTCCATGCATCATACATTACCCCACTTTCAGGTAAATAATTTCCTCCTATCACACCTAACATACCCAATTCTTCATCTAGCTCAAATACTTTAATGATATCTACAATAAAATTTTTATTAATAATAAATACATCCTGATGTAGATAAACCTTGTATTTGGCATCACTACTATACATAGCCGCATTATATGCTTCTGTCATAGAAGAGGCCTCATAAATTGCCAATATATCAATCTCAAAATCTTTAGGTATAGTTAGTCTATCTATATACCATTTACATTCCTCATAATACAGTTCGTTGTTAACTGCTATGATAAATACCATCTTTTTATTATTCATTCTCTCTTTACCTCTATTTCTTTACTATATATAATGTAGAGGTTTCCGTTAAGTCATTATCATTATAGATATTTTCATCAAAGTACAATTTATCCACTAACTCGAGAGTAAATCCACTTTTTATTATTCTATCTATAAAGTCATATTTATCATATTTTCTTACATGATCACCTTGAACAAATCTTACCCAATTTTCTTCTTCTGAACATCCTATTTCTTCATCCGGTGTACGAAACACATTTAATGCATGTATAATCATAAACTTCACCCTATCTATTTGCATCAATTATACATTGACCCATCTCTCTCATTAAATTCTTAGTTTTTATATTTTCTAAATATATTTTTGCATGTCCTAATGTTAACTCCAATTGATAGAAATCTTTCTTTGTGAAATCATAAATAGATTCGAATGTTTCTTGAACTCTAATATCCTTATAAATATCATAAAAATAAAATACTGCAGCTTGTTTAGTGAAATCTTCCTTTGCTCTAACTAATACAAAAAACTTTTCACATTTTATTTCTTCTTCTGAACTTGCATCCCCATTGATAAGCATTGAATCAAATGCTTTTATAAAGAAATTTTTATCCATATCTCTAATCGTCTCGTACCACATATAACATTCTTCATTATAATGTCTTGCAAAATTATCTGGTGATGCACTACTTACATTAGTGGTCCCATTTTTACCATGCCAGCGAAAACTCATTAATGGTTCTTCTATTACATGTATTGTATTAGTTTGAACTAGCTTAACCCACATTTGATAATCTGGTAATTGACGAAATGCTTTGTACGAATTCTTTAATAATTCTCTATATAGTTCTGTGCGAATTAAAACAGAAGGATGTGCTAAGCAATTACCTGAATTATAAAAATAAAGCATCCATTCATGCGAAGTACGATTATGTTGTTGAAATGCATTAATTCCTTCAATTTGTTCTCCATTTTGATTCACTTGTTTTGCCCATGTAAAGCAGGCTGCACAATCTGGATTAGCTTCCATGTATGCTACTTGTTTTTCTAGTTTTGTACTATCCCAAAAATCATCTGAATTCAGTAAAGCTGTATACATATTATCTACTCTTGAGACTAAAAATTTAACCTGCCCGCCTTGATTCACATCAAACACATGAAATTCTTTTATTTTATCTTCATATTGTTCAATAATATTTACTGATCTATCATTAGACGCATCATCTGCAACATATATATCAAAGTCTTTATAAGTTTGATTGAATATACTTTCAATTGCTTCTCCGATATAATCTTCATGGTTATAACAAGGTATAATTACTCCTACTTTTTTCATTTTAATCTCCTAACTTTAGTTGAATAGCTGGATATTTTCTAGAAACATCATTTCTTAGTCCTATACAATAGCCACATGATGTAACACTTTTATTTGTAAGCATTTTATTTAGGGCTTCCCTTTTATGTTTAATTGATATG
>JAFAEB010000312.1 GCA_023424235.1 Bacillota bacterium | reverse complement strand
CCCCCCCCCTATTTTTTTTCAACCACAACACGGCATACGCGATAGGAGTCCGTCTCGTGGGCTCGGAGATGTGGTATAAGAGACAGACACATAATTGCACCAGTACCGTAATCTGCAAGTACATAATCAGAAATCCAAATAGGAACTAAAGCATTATTAAGTGGATTCACTGCATAGCTTCCTGTGAATACACCAGTCTTTTCTTTATCCTGTAATCTATCTACTGATGATTTCATAGATGCTTTAAAGATATAATCTTCTACTTCCTCTAATTTATCAGGAGTAGCTACTTCTTTACATAAAGCATGCTCTGGAGCTAATACCATAAAGGTTGCACCATATAAAGTATCTGGTCTAGTAGTAAATACTTTAATTGCTTTATCTGAGTCTTTCACCTTAAAGTCAATTTCAGCTCCAAAGCTTTTACCGATCCAGTCTGCTTGCATCTTCTTAACCTTTTCAGGCCATTCAAGTTTATCTAAATCATTTAATAAACGTTCTGCATATTCTGTGATTTTTAACATCCATTGTTTTAAGTTTTTCTTAGTTACAGCTTCACCACAACGTTCACAGCTACCATTTACAACCTCTTCGTTGGCTAAACCAGTTTTACAGGATGGACACCAGTTAATTGGCATTTCCTTTTCATATGCAAGACCTGCTTTAAACATTTGTACAAAGATCCATTGAGTCCATTTATAAAAATTAGGATCGGTTGTATTAACTTCCATATCCCAATCATAAATTGCAGATATTTCATCCATTTGTCTCTTAATATTAGCTACATTTTCAGCTGTAGATTTACTTGGGTGAACTCCCATCTTTATCGCATAATTTTCTGCTGGAAGACCAAATGCATCCCAACCCATTGGATGAATAATATAATAACCCTTAAGTATTTTATAGCGGCTCCAAACATCACTAATAACATACCCTCTCCAGTGTCCTACATGAAGACCACTTCCAGATGGATATGGGAACATATCTAAGCAATAATATTTTGGTTTCTTTCCATCATTCACATTTACGGGATACTTTCCCCAAACTTTTTTCCACTTCTTCTCAACTTCTTTGTGATTATAAGTTGTAGACATATGATTTCCTCCTAGTATTAATAAAGCATTTACAGTTAACAAGCAATCAAATCACAATAGAAAACATGCAGTTTTTATAGCTATAGTTATTTAGTTTATTATTGCAGTTTTATAACTCCGTTTTCATACTTGCACAATTTGTACATTACATAATTTCATTATGTTACTTGTATAACATATAAATAGCTTAAATTTTATTTCTTCTTATAAATGATTATACCCATAAAAGCTTATTAAAGATGTATCTATCTTCTTATAGATGCGTATAAAACAACAAAAAAAAGCCTCTCCATCTCAAACAAAGAGACGAAAAGGATAAACAATTCCGTGGTACCACTCTAATTCACTTCATAGATTCGTATATATAAATACGCTACAAAATGCACTTATTATTCTATAACGGGAATAGCCGCCTTCATCTACTATTATTTCAACAAAGGTACTCCAAGGCGAGTTGGGAGATAGCAAGCACTGTCTTCCACCAACCGACAGCTCTCTGTAGATGCATTTCTCTTAATACTCCTTATCATAGTATTTCACTTATAAGATTAATTAACAATATTCTATCCTTAAGATGATTATTTGTCAAGATAATGTTTTTTCATGCATGTATCCTATGACTTTTGATACATGTATACTTCCTTGCTTCCTAATTCAAAATAAAGCGAATTACTTAAATGTTATAGTACTATCTTTGACCATGTTAATTCCTATCTTTTTTACAAAACACATTAAGAAACCACTTAGTATAATTTAGAATAATAAGTAATACTAATTCTACTATAAACCAAATGATAAAGATACTAATATTAATAATATTTGGATACAACTTCGTAGATACAAATATAAGTACGTCAAATATTATCCAAGATAGAATAAATATAATCTGTACAACCTTTACTTTTCTAATATCATAGCATTGCTTCTCTTCATCAGTCAACTTTCGGTATATTCTCAAAAATGTGTTTCCTGATCCAGTTACAGTGTAAAATAAATTAATGAAACAAATAAGTAATACAGCAAAAAAACTAAAATTCTCCTCTAATCCTTCTATCATACTATACACCTCATCTTATATTACAACAAAGATACATTTACGGTTACCTTCCTTTAACATATAGTACCTTTTTCTTTGGGTTAATAATAAACTTAAATATAATATTTCTATGTGAACTACCCTTTTGTATATAGTTACTTCCTCATACCTAACTTCTCTTTTTACATAACATATTAAGAAACAACTTAGTATAATTCATAATTAATAAGATTACAATTTCAATTATAAAGCAAATAGCAAAAATATTAATATCAAAAAAATCAGGATATAGCTCTTTAAAAATTAATGCAAGAATCGCTAATATAATAACGGATATCAAATATATAATCTGTACAGCCTTTACTTTAGTAATATCATAGCATTCCTTCTCTTCATCAGATAACTTATGGTATATTATCATAAGTCTGTTTCCTGACCCGAATGCAATGGAAAATAAATTAATGAAACTCATGAGTATTAAAACAATCATAATAAACACCTCAACTTATATTACAGCAAAGATACATTTACAGTTACCTTTCTTTAGCATATAGCAATTCTAACCTTCAGTCAATATAAATTTACATATATTGTATGTTGTTATTTTACTACTGTTACTATAATAGAAATCTCTAGCAATTTAATCCCATATGTACTATACTAGATGTATATAAATTATGTAAATGAAATAGTAGCGAAAGCTAACTTCAGTATCCATACTGATTACTTATTAAACTTATACTAGCATCTATAAGAAAATAACATTAGTTCATAGAAACTTAACTAATATGAAAAAAATTAGTTCATAGAAAACTTAACTAACAATAAGAAACATATTATTATCACAATAAATATAAATGGAGGGGTCCTATGTCTAAAATTTCAAAAGAAAGAAAAGTAACCTATTATATCGGAATGGCTTGTATGATAGTTGGATTTTTATTATTTATGTCCGTATTCTTTGCAGGTTTTGCTGCTGTTAATTCACCTTTTGCTAGTAGTAGAAGTTTTTCCTTTACCAATGCACCTCTTGGTATGCTACTTATGATAATTGGTGCAGTCCTTACTAATATTGGTGCTAAAGGTGCGGCTGGTTCAGGTGTTATACTAGATCCTGATAAGGCTAGAGAAGACTTAAAACCTTTTCATGAAGCAAAAGGTGGTATGATTAATGATGTCATTAGCAACATTGATATTATTGATGACTTAGTGAAACCATCAACTGAAAAAGAAGTTATAAAAATCCGATGTGGAGCATGCAAAGAACTTAATGACGAAGATGCAAGGTATTGCAAAGCTTGTGGAAATCCATTATAAATACGAAAAAAGCACTTATTAACAAAGTGATATGACTGTCTGCTTAACACAGACATATCAAAGGTTAAATAAGTGCTTTATATTTGGAACGTTTATCTTTTTCTTAGCTTATTTAGCTATACATTTTTTTATAATCTTACTGTAAGCAAAAGTTATTATTTCTCAATACCATATTAAGCGCTAGAGTCAATGGGTGATTTAGGTCAAAATTATCTTTGCCTTACTATTTGCCATCATCAGTATTTTCACCTATAAGTTCTTCAAGTTCATCATTTAACTCTTCATCAGAACTCTCTTTGTGATAAGCTTCTTCGTCTTCTAATTCTTCAATATAACTCTCTGATGTATAAGTATCCTCATCTTCCATCTCTGGTTCAAGCATAACTGTAAAATAACATACAACTTGAATTAACTTACCATCATCACTTTCTACTTTATAGGTAACTTTATAGACTTCATCTACATAACTACTTACCGTAACTACCATAGAATCCGTAATATCATTTCCTTCACTATCAAGAGCTTTTATACCCTCTCTAACAAATGGTTTCGTGATTTTCGTCCCATATGGTAAGTTGTAATAGTTAGATACCCCTTCAATACGAACGTCTTCAAAGTAAGTAAATTGAGTTATTTCTTTGGTTTCATTACCAGCCTCATCTTTTACTACATAGGTAATTGTAAATGCGTAATCTTCTTTTGCTTTTACAGTGACTTTTATATCATCTGTTGTTATGGATGAGTAATCATCTGATACAGTAATTCCTTCTAAAGAAAGCTTAATCATTTTAGACTTACTAAATGCTAATTGTTCTTTCGTTAGTTCTCTATGAGAAACACCACTTAAAATTGGTGCAGTATGATCCACATAAAATGTAGCTTCTTTTACTGTACTAAGTCCATTACTTGCAGTGATGGAATAGGTTATATGATATTCCCCTTCTGTTTGATTATCAATTTTTACATCAATTGCACTACTTGGTAATTCCTTTGATGATAAGTAAGCAGTAACACCTTTTAGAGCAAATTCTCTATCAACTACAGTACTACTATTAACGCCTCGATTACTTACACCTTCTAATCGTGGGGCTGCTTTAATTTCTGTAACTGTAATTGTTATGGTTTTTTCAGCTGTTCTATTAATGGCATCGGTTACCGTATATTTTACCTTTTGTTTACCTAATTGATATACATTAACCTCACCTTCTACTTTTATCTTAGAAGTTATATCAAAGCCTGTGGTTGAAGTAGCTGTAATGCCTGAGAGTAAATCAAGCTCTTGACCCCATTCAACCTTAAGATTTTTAGCACCTTTAATCGTAGGTTTCTTGTCCTTAAATGGATTATCCTTACTTGGATCCGTTGGGTCCCAACCGGTTCCAGCTTGTAACTTAATTCTTTCTGGTTTTCCAAGAGGTCCTGGGTCCTTATCATTGTAGATTTCTACTGTGGTACCAATTGGGCAATTATCATATATCCATTTCGCATCTTCCACCGTAAGGCGGATACAGCCTTGTGATGCGGTTGTTCCTAACTTATTATATTGACTCCAGGATAAGGTAGTAGGGTCTAATTTATAATAATAAACAGAATGAAATAAAATTCCTCCTACTACTCTAGTAGAATATTGTCCCCATACATCTCCATTTAGTAATTTCCACCTATACTTAATTGGTGTTTTGAATACTCCAAGTGGGGTGGCAGTACCTACTGAACAAGTCATAGCTTTTATTGGTATGCTATACTTTCCCTTATCGTCTAGTTCATATATGGTTACTGTATTTTGTTGTTTATTAACCTTAATATAATAAGGATTTTTCTCATTGGCATTGGCAGTGGTTTTTATAAATAACATACTGCCGAAGAATATTAGAAAACTCAGTACAAGAATATGTTGCACCTTAAATCTTTTTGATTCCGTCATGGATCACTCCTTTGCTATGAAATATATAACCTACTGTTAAGGTAATGGACGAATATGGTAATCCTGTGTCAAATATATTTCAAAACTATTACACTGAAAATTGGCTATGGTATAGAGTATGATAAAATCCCTCCTCATGAAGAAGCTCATTATGAGAGCCTTGCTCTATTACATTACCATCTTTTAATACCAATATGGTATCTGCTTCTTTAATAGTGGAAAGTCTATGAGCAATAATAAAGCTTGTTCTACCTTCCATCATTCTTTTAAATGCCTTTTGTATATTAATTTCAGAACGTGTATCAATACTACTTGTTGCTTCATCTAAGATTAGTATATTAGGGTCCATAAGCATAACTCTTGCTATGGTTAATAGCTGTTTTTCACCTTGAGATAAATTGTTACCATCTGGATCGATTATGGTATCATATCCATCCTTTAAACGCTTAATAAAGCCATGTGCCATTGCTTTCTTTGATGCTTGTATCACTTCTTCTCTTGTAGCATTTTCCTTACCATAAGCAATGTTATCGTGAACACTTCCATGGAATAACCAGCTGTCTTGTAAAACCATTCCAATTGAACGTCTTAATTCTTCCCTATCCATATGATATATATTCATACCATCTATTTTTATGCTTCCAGAATTTATATCATAGAATCTCATTAATAAGTTAACTAAAGTAGTTTTACCGGAACCCGTAGGCCCTACAATTGCTATCATACGGCCTTTTTCCACATTTAAATTAAAGTCTTTAATAAGTGGTACATCCTCTCTATATGAAAAATTTACATGACTAAACTCTACAATTCCTTGTAAAGAGCTAGCTTTACCATCTAATTTTTCATTCTGACTAAGCTCAAGCTCTTGTTCCTCTTCCTCATCTAATAAAGCAAAGATTCGATGAGCAGAAGCAAGTGCAGCTTGAATCTGTGAGGTTATTGATGTAATTTCATTAATAGGTTTCGCAAATTGGTTCGAATAAGTTATAAAACTTGCAATATTACCAACGCTTAATTTACTGCCTAGTGCCATAAATGCACCTACGATGGTAACGGCTACATAAGCTATGTTATTAATAAGCCTAGTCGTCGGATTCGTCATAGAGGAATACCACTGTGCTTTTTGTCCAGCGTAATACAAACGTTTATTTATTTCACGAAAATCCTCATAGGTTTTATCTTCATATCCAAAGGCTTTTACTAGCTTTTGATTACCTATCATCTCCTCTACATGTCCATTTAGTTCACCAACTAACTTGGATTGTTCGCTATACATCTTTCTAGAATGCTTTGCAATAAAAGATGCGATTAGAAAACACAGAGGTGTTATGAGTATAACGATTAAAGTAATTAATGGGCTAATCGTTAACATAAATACAAAGCATCCGATTATAATTACACTGGCAGAAATAATTTGTGTAATTCCTTGAAATAGACCTTCCGATATCGCATCAATATCATTGGTCAAACGACTAATGATATCTCCATGCATGTTATTATCAAAATATTTAAGAGGTAATTTATTTAATTTGTTAAAGGCATCTCTTCTTAAATCAAAGATCGTATGGTTTGCTGCTACATTACTAATTACAGACATAAGCCAGATAAATCCACTACTTATAATATAAAATACAAATAATAATAGTACAATTCCTGCTAGACCCTTAAAATCTACCTGGTCAACACCAATAATATAGTCAATGGCTTTACCTGTTAACAGCGGAGTAAAGATAGACAAGGTATTGCCAATAAAAGCACAGATAAATACACCAATAAGTAATTTTTTATACTTTCCAATATAATTCCATAACCTAAATAAGACTGATTGATTCATTAGCCCACCTCCCTTTCTATAATTTCTTGGGACTCACATATTTCCCTATAAACATCACAAATAGGAAGTAGTGTTTCATGGCTACCAATGCCAACAATTTCCCCTTCATTTAAAACAATAATTTGATCACAATCTTTTATGGTACTTGCTCTTTGTGACACAATAAAGGTTGTCAAATCCCCTCTATTCTCTTTTAAAGCTTTTCTAAGCTTTGCATCCGTTACATAGTCAAGGGCATTAAAGCTATCATCTAATATTAGAATTTCAGGATTTGTAACAAGAGCTCTAGCGATGGCTAAACGCTGACGTTGTCCACCTGAGAAATTAACTCCACCACGATTTACCTTCGTTTCATAACCCTCTGGTAATTTATCAATAAACTCACTGGCCATAGCCATATCACAAGCTACTTTTATATCCTTTATTGTAATCTCTTCTTTGCCCATTTTTATATTCGATGCGATGGTACCTGTAAAAAGTACAGACTTTTGAGGTACGATACTTATCATTTTACTTAATTGCTCTAGTTTATAATTTCTTACGTTAATGCCTTTTATCAGTACTTCCCCATCCATGGTATCATAAAATCTTGGAATGAGCTGTACCAAACTAGACTTACCAGATCCGGTTCCTCCTATAATTCCAACACTCTCTCCTTTTTTTACCTTAAAGGAGATATTCTTAATACTTAAGTTAGCACCTTTCTTATAGGACATAGATGCTTGTTTAAATTCCACCATATAATCAGAGTCCTTACCTGTTGCGAATTCACTACTATCTACAATACTTGTCTTTGTTTCAAACACTTCATTTACTCTTAGCAAAGAAGCATAGGCTTTCGTAAATATTACAACTAAATTTGAGATTACGATTAAAGCTGCCAGTATTTGCGTCACGTAACCGATAAATGCGATTACACCACCTGTAGTCATATTGCCACTATTTACTCTTATACCACCAAACCAGATAATGGCTCCAATAGAGAAATTCATAACAAGACTTGTTAAAGGGTTTAGTAGTGCTGACACCCTACCAACCTTTATTGCATTCCCTTCATATTCTTTGTTTGATTTATTAAATCGTTCTTTCTCATAATTACTACGTGTAAATGCTCGTATTACGCGAATCCCACTTAAATTTTCACGAAGAATTAAGGCTATTTTATCTAAATTACCTTGTACAATTTTATAATATGGAATCGTCTTTTTCATCGTAAGAAGTAAAATTAAAATAAATATAGGTAGTACAAATACTACAATGATAGATAAGCTAGGATCAATTATAAAAGACATTACTAAGCCACCAATACATAGAAAAGGCGCTCGAATTACTAGTCTTATTAACATTGCTACTGCTAACTGTAATTGATTCACGTCATTTGTGATACGATTGACCAAGGAAGAGGTCCCAAGTGAATCAATTTCTGCATTACTTAAAGATCCTATATGGGCAAACAATGCATTTCTTATATCTGTTCCTACACCTTGAGATACTAGAGAAGCACTATATTGACATATCAGTGCAAATACGACTCCTAGCACTGCAATAAGTAGCATCCATATACCCGTTCGAATAATATAGCCTTTATCTTGATTAGCAACTCCAATATCGATAACCTTTGCCATTAAAAATGGTAAAAAGAGTTCTAATATTGCTTCTAGTAGTTTAAACGTTGGCCCAATAATTAATAGCTTTGTATATGGTTTTAAAAATCTACTAATATTTTTCATGATTTTAATCTCCATCCTGTCATTCATATTTTTTAGTCATTTATGTTGCTTATTAATTCTATGATTATCAACTCTTTATTTGTTAATTCTATTCTTTATACGTTTCATTTTATCTATTTATTTTATCTACATTTATCTTTTAATCATTTAACTATCTCATTAACTTACAAAACACTCGCTGTAAATTATACCATTAACTTAACATGATTCCAACCATTATTCAAAATTATATAATGATTAACTAAATAACGAAATGAAAAGGTAACATACATTCTTTCTGATTTTTATCGGAATTTATCGAAATAAAGAAACAAAAGTCTAATAGACATACCTTACATAATATGGTAGAATTATACTTATGTTTGTTTCAAATGGGGAGGAAATAACGTGAGCATAATAAAGAATAAAAAAGTACAAAAGAGCAAGAAGTTATTAAATAACGAACAAGATAAAAAACAGCTAAAACATACGAAAAAATACAATACCTTTCAGAACATGACCTATGTTATGAAAGGAACTTTTCGCTATCAAAAACCCCTAATACCTCTTCTAGTTCTTGGAGCTTTAGCCCAATCTTCTATGAGTTTTATTTGGGTTGTTATACCAAAATATATTATTGAAGTAGTAGAAAAAAATAAAACCCTAGAAGATTTACTTCTAATTGTATTCATCTCATTTCTAATTCAAGTCCTATTTCTAGCACTCAATACCTTTATAAATAGTGAAGTTTGGTGGAGATTTATTCATGCTAGGGTTAAATTTATATCCTTACGAATGAAAAAAGCTCTGACCTTACGATATGAGCATTTAGAATCACCTGATATGTTAGATGCTATGGAAAAGGCTGGACAAGCTACTGGTGGTAATAATAATGGTATTGAAGGTATGATGCATTCCTTTCGCCGTGTTACGATTAGCATGGTTACGATTATTGCTTCCTCTGCCATAATATTTACCCTACATCCTGCCCTTGTTATAGTAATGGCAATTCTGTCCTTTCTTCATTTTTTACTAGTAGATAAAACAAAAAAAATAGATAAAGAAAAAACATGGGACGCCTTAGCAAAACATTGGAGAAAGCTAGGTTACATGGATCGTATCACTACAAATTTTGAATTTGGTAAAGATATTCGTCTCTTTCATATGAAAAACTGGTTACACCAGAAGCAAATCCTTCATCATAATGAAGCTCATGAAAAAATTGTAGAATCTAAAAATAGATGGATGAAATGTAATGTACTGAATCAGCTTATCGGTCTTTTACAAGAAGGACTTCTCTTTGCTGCCCTCATATACTCTGTGTTATATAGGGATTTATCCATTGCCAATTGCTTAATGTATTTTGGAACGATTAAGACCTTTCAGAGTACCGTATCTGAAGTACTAGATAATATTGCTGAAATCCGTAAGCAAAGTTTACAGATAAATGACTTTCGAACCTTTGTTGAGTATCCTGAAGACAATGATGTAGTAAAAAGACCATTTCTTCCTAATAAAGAAGGTAGATATGAATTTGTATTTGAAAATGTATCCTTCCAATATGAGAATAGCAATCGCTATGCCCTAAAAAACATCAATATAACTTTAGAAGCTGGGAGACGACTGGCTGTTGTCGGTTTAAATGGTGCTGGCAAAACTACATTTATAAAATTATTGTGTCGCTTATACGAGCCAACTACAGGGCGTATCCTACTAAATGGTGTTGATATTAAGGAATATGATTTAGCCTCCTATCAGAGTTTACTTGCTCCTGTATTTCAAGATATTAATTTATTTGCATTTCCAATCAGTGAAAATGTATCTATGAAGACACCAGAAGAGACGGATATTAAAGTCTCTCATAACTGCTTAGTTAAGGCAGGATTAGAGGAAAAAATTAACTCACTGCCAAATGGTGTTCAGACTGAAATGTTAAAGGTTTTACATGATGAAGGTATTGATTTATCTGGAGGCGAACGTCAAAAACTTGCACTTGCCAGAGCCTTATATAAAGATGCCCCAATTGTGGTCTTAGATGAACCAACTTCAGCTCTAGACGCCTTAGCTGAGTACAAATTATATATGGATTTTGATGCTTTAATCGGTAATAAAACTGCAATCTATATCTCCCATCGTTTATCTAGTACCCGTTTTTGCCACTCCATTGCTATGTTTCGTGATGGTGAGATTATTGAATAT
>JAFAEB010000289.1 GCA_023424235.1 Bacillota bacterium | reverse complement strand
CAAGAGGACTTGGACTAAATTCTATGAAAACAATTGGTATCATGAGTGCTGATTCTTCCGACCCCTTTCTAGCAAATGCAGTATATTATATCGAACGTGAGCTTCGTAAATATGGGTATGATTCCTTTTTATGTTGCACAGGCTATGAACTAAAAAATAAAGAAAACTGTCTTAATCTGTTACTTTCAAAACGTATTGATGCTGTTATCTTAGTAGGTTCTACTTACCTTGAATCAAACAAAAAAGATAATTCATATATTCTTAAAGCTGCCAATGAAATACCTGTAATGCTTATAAATGGTTACTTAAATCAGCCAAATATTTATTGTACCTTATGCGACGACTATCAAGCAACATATGATGCGACCACTCTTTTAATTGAACACGGTAAGAAAAACTTATTATTTTTATATAAGACTAAGTCATATAGTGGTATACAAAAAATGAATGGATTTAAAAATGCTATGGATGAATATGAATTATATTCTGAAGATCAAGTCAAGTGTGGTGGCGACACAATAAACGAAGCAATGAGCCTATTAAGTAAGCTTTATGATGAAGGCCTACGATATGATGCTATCCTTACAACGGATGATATTTTAGCTGTTGGAGCTATAAAATTTGCTAAAATAAAGAAAATAAAAATTCCACAAGAACTTAACATTATTGGATATAATAATTCATTATTAGCAAGTTGTTGTGAACCTGAGCTCTCTTCTATCGATAATCACGTAGAAACCTTAAGTATTACAACGGTTAATACATTAATGAGAGTGTTAAGCGGACATACTGTGCCAAATAAAACAATGATTTCAAATGATTTAATCATCAGAAATACAACTCAATTTTAGGTAATATTTTATTAAAGGAGAACTAACATGAAACAATTTATGGACAAAGATTTTTTATTATCAAATGAAACAGCTAAAACACTTTATCATGATTATGCTGCAAAAATGCCAGTCATAGATTATCACTGCCATATTAACCCAAGAGAAATCGCAGAAGATAAAACTTTCGATAACATAACACAAGTATGGCTTGGTGGTGATCATTACAAATGGCGTCAAATGCGTTCAAATGGAGTAGACGAGAAATTCGTTACAGGTGAAGCAAGTGATAAAGAAAAATTCATGGAATGGGCTAGAACCTTACCTCGTGCTATCGGTAATCCTTTATATCATTGGAGCCATTTAGAATTACAACGTTATTTTGATTATTATGGTGCATTAAATGAAAAAACAGCTGAAGAAGTATGGAATTTATGTAATGAAAAATTAAATACTCCTGCTATGAGCGCTCGTAGTATTATTAAAAAATCCAATGTTAAACTGATCTGTACAACTGACGATCCAATTGATACACTTGAATGGCATAAAGCGATTGCTGATGATAAGTCCTTTGATGTTAAAGTTTTACCTGCTTTTCGTCCAGATAAAGCGATGAACATTGAAAAACCTGATTTTACAGATTATTTGGAAAAATTAAGTAATGTAAGCAATATTACCATTAATACCTTCAAAGATCTATGTGCAGCGCTAACTAACCGCCTTGAATTCTTTAAAACAATGGGATGTAATGTATCTGATCATGCACTTGATTATGTAATGTACAAACCTGCAACAGAAGAAGAAATCGAAGCAATTTTTGCAAAACGTCTAAAAGGCGAAATTCCAACAGAGTTAGATATCTTAAAATTCAAAACTGCATTTATGGTATATGTTGGTAAA
This sequence comes from Bacillota bacterium, assembly GCA_023424235.1. Taxonomy (GTDB): domain Bacteria; phylum Bacillota; class Clostridia; order Lachnospirales; family Lachnospiraceae; genus Anaerocolumna. Next base: position 1,075 of record JAFAEB010000289.1, on the reverse strand, counting down.
GAATATAACAGACTTAATTGGGTAATGCAATTACACTATGGTACAAAACGTGATAACAATACCTTCCGTTTTAACCAATTAGGGGCTGATACAGGTTTTGACTGTATTAACACTTATAGTTCTTCTGCAGAATTATCTAATTTCCTTAATGCATTAAATGCTACAGACGAACTACCAAAAACTATTATCTATTCCTTAAATCCTACAGATAATGCAGCAATTGGTACTGTAATTGGTTGCTTCCAAGACTCTAGTGCTAAAAATAAAGTACAACAAGGTTCCGCTTGGTGGTTTAATGATCATAAAGTTGGTATGATCGATCAAATGACATCTCTTGCTAATTTAAGTGTATTAGGTAATTTCATTGGTATGTTAACAGACTCAAGAAGTTTCTTATCTTATACAAGACATGAATACTTTAGAAGAATTCTATGTGATTTAATTGGTACTTGGGTTGAAAATGGTGAATATCCTAATGATATTGAATTCTTAGGACAATTGGTTCAAGATATTTCCTATAACAACTGTGTTAACTATTTTGGTTTTAATATTTAATAACTGCTATATTAAGTGTTAACGATAAGCAAAGAAATTAAAATGGTTTCATATTAATAAAAACATTTAAAATAAATCATATAAAGAATCCCATATTATGGGATTCTTTATAATTATAGGACATGATTCTATTTCTTGCACTTTTTATTAGTTTAATAGGATATTAACGTTTCACCCATTATAATCACTTATTTCATTTATTACAAAACATAATAAATAGTTATCAATTTTTGATTGTATAACAAAGATAGCTAACGTATAATATATGAAAGTGTTAAAAACTCTTTATGTGTACTCTTTATGTGTTATTTACATGAAGTAAGATTTAGCACTAAAAATAACTTATATCAATATGGAGGTGCATATGAAACATTTAATCAGTCCCCTTGACTTGTCTTTATCGGAACTAGATGATATTCTTACTTTAGCAGGAGACATTATAAATGATCCAAAAAAACATTCAAATGTATGCCATGGAAAAAAAATAGCGACTTTATTTTATGAACCTAGTACAAGAACC
>JAFAEB010000241.1 GCA_023424235.1 Bacillota bacterium | reverse complement strand
CAATTATCCTTTACTAATTAAACACATTTTACGTGAAGCAAGGCTATATCGCTCATATCTTGTGGAACTAGAATGTAAAGGTGTAATTGAATGTGAAAACATGAAAGAAACTGAGTTGTTTTGGAATCAAATTATGATGGAACATGCCATGTTCATACGTGGCTTATTAGATCCAAGCGAAAATGAATTGATTAATAAAGCAGATGATTTTGTAGGAGATTATGCTACACTATTAGAAGCTGCAAGACATATGACAGATCGAACTATGGAGGGTATTACACAAAAAACACTTGAAGAAACAATTAAATATAGAGATTTTAAAGAAGCTGGTACGAAAGGTATTACCAACTGTGAAATTCAAGCACTTATTTTACCACTTCTTGCAGATCATGTTCTTCGAGAAGCAAATCATTATATTAGATTGTTAAAGAACTAGTAAAACCCTTAAAAAGCGTAGCCATTAGCGATGCATCTCAAAAAGGCTATTGATATCTCCAATAGCCTAATACTAATTTGCTTTACATGTTAAGTTATTATAATTATTTAATTAAAATGAATGGAAATTATGTGTACATCTTATATTACATAAAAAACACACCATGGCCTTCTCCCGCAGGATTCCCCTTAACTAGCCAATCTGCGTAAGCTCTTTGAAGAGACGTGTTTTTCGGCAAATCCTTTGCTTCCTTCTCCCAATCCTTATAAAAAATTCTCCATAAATATTGTTTATCTTCTCTGATTTTGAAAGAAACGATATGAAATAAGTCCATAAATTTTAAAATATTTGATTTCTCAGGTAAAAATTCTCTATGTGAAGGATATAAAAGCCATGATGTACATACAAAGGCAACTGGCCTATCTACAAAATAATCTTTATAAAACTCTGCTGCCATTTTAAAGGATTCTCTACATTCATCAATATTTAAAGGTTTACCTGATGGTATGTGCATATTTAATACCTTATCACCTTTATTTAGTTTGCATGTTTTTCCTTTATATTCACCTTCGTACTCCCCTGCATACTCAATCACTTCAAATTGTAAACGTCCAAATGCAATTAAGTTCATATTAAACAAATCAATTTCCCACCAAAAAACAGCTGTGCCCCAAACATCATGAAGTTCATAACATTCCATTAATTTTGCTTTTAAATCATACATGGTATCAAGAAAGTTCTCATTGGATAATCCCTTTTCTTCATACATCACACGAGTATGTTTTGATAGCGCGATTGCATAAAGCATATGTAGAGTATATTGATTAATTCCAGATTCTTTAGCAATTTCATTCAATTTAGAAATAATGATTTCCTGTTCTTTTTTATCATTATGATCCTTATAATACTCCACTAACTCTAGAAATCTATTATTTTCTTTACTTTTATCTTCTAATTGTCCTAAAGAAGATTCTAATACAGCAATCGCTTCTTTTGGGAAATCAATTTCTTGGCAAAACTCAACTAAATAATTACCCATAATACCATCCTCCATCACTTTCATTCTAGATTCTATACTCCTATCTGCTACTACAAAGGTCAATCACTGGAATCATTTTTAAATTTGTTTCCTCGTTTTCAATAAAGTATATATTCTGTTTACCTTCCTTATCATCAGCAAGTTCAATAAAAGCAATCTCTTTTCCAGCAGTAGAGAGTGTTAGGTGAACCCAATCCTCACTGGAGTAATCCACAACTGTTATGAAACCTCCTAAATCAGTATACAAAAGGCCATCTTCACCAAATTTAATATGTACAGGTCTCCACATTCCACGGTTTTCTACTTCAGGGTATATATTTTTGTATTTTGCTACTTTATTGTTTACCCTATCCCAAGTAAATAATACACCATCTGCTGCACCCCATAGGTTTCCATACTTATCAAAGCTTAGGCCGCTAATTATAGGAGTATTAAGACCTGGAATATCTAAGGTATATTCACCTAACTTCTTTTCTTTCGCTACATCCCATACAAATATTTTAGGTGGTTCTGTAGGAAGAAGAGGTGAGCCTGCTTCAATCCCTAAACCTCCTTTTATAGAGGTGGATCCATAAATAATACCATCCATCATAGCAAGACCTACAATACTCTGCTTCTCCACTACGTTTTTATAGACCTTTTTGCTGTCATCTATAGGATTATAAATTGCTAGTGCACCACCTGTTACTCCGTAATCAGGAATGGTACCAATTAGTAATAGTTCATCAATGTATTGCATAATGTATGGACGATCTTGTTTATATCCTGTTTTCATTTCAAATAAGCTTGTAAATGTACCAGGTTCTCTTGTATTCATTGATTGTATCGCAGCACCAGGATAAATACCAAAGTACATGGTATCCTCCTTACCTGCAACCATTCCCTCTGCTTGTCCCTGATTATAGAGAGTTATTTCACCTGTTATAGGATCGTACTCCCCACCTTTTGGGCCTCCAGGGTAAGTAGACAAATAAAGCTTACCGTTATTAGCTGCTGCTAGATTATGAAGTCCAAGAGGAGCACCTTTGATTGCGACTGAGCTGTAGCTGGTAGTTTTAGCTACCACATCCATAAACACAAATTCACCACCTCTAGACAATGTTACTACCACTGGATTTCCATCCTTTTTGATAACCGTTCCACCACGAAGACCATAAGGATACTTTGTAATATAATCTTTCGTCTCTAACGTTTTATGGTTGATTTCCATCAAATGTCTATTATAAATTACGTAGGCATAATCTTCATATACAGGAAGGTGTGTAAAATTCCATACACCAACGCTGTTACCTTCCTTATCTATCACATCCTCCTGAAAAATGGCTTTATTGTCCCATTTTTGTGAATCGATATGATAGAATAGTAATGCATCTCTTTTTCCATAATCCATATGTGCCAGCAAAGTATTACCTGCAATGCCAATACTATAAACAATCTGCACAAACCCTTCTGCTGGATCCTTTTTAATACGCTCATGAAGATTCTCAGGTGTAATGTCTGTTATTTTATTTTGATTTCTTAGATCCATTACATGAACCTTGGCTGCTAATCCTATGCCAAGATATAGTTTACCATCCATATAAGCCATAGAACGTACATAGTCACTACTGCCTATTGGATCCGCTTTACCTAGATCCTCAAACTTCTTATTACTAGAATTATACTTTACAACATGGGCACCTCCAGCTTTATAAGTACCCAAATATACATTTGCAGCCTCGTCCGCTGCAATGCTCCAAACTTGATGTCCGCAAAGAACTGTGCCAATTTTTTTAGCTTCCCTTGTTTCTGGATCATACACGTATAGAACACCTTTATCCCCTGCCACATATACTTTCCCATCCGTTGCTATCTGATGGGCATAGGCTGTCCCAATTCCTGGCATTTCTTTTAAATCTACTAGGACATTACGTTCCACATCAACTACACTAAATAAATCTCCAACTACTGCAACATAAGCATATAAACGCCCTTTATAGTTATTAAAGACCGCAGCAGTTACATTTGGACTCTCTATCACTGGACCTAAATCCACAACAGCTTTGTACTCCCTCCCTTTTAGAGTTTGTTTCATACTCTTGTTTTGCATAGTATCCTACCTTTCATATTTACCAACTTTATACCGTTAATCTATTTAGAACCTTTTTTCTAGAGCTAATGTTACATATATACTATAAAGGAGTCTATAACTGCTTATATAGTGAACATTTCTTCTCATTTCCTTGTTAACTTCATAATTCATTAATCTTCATGGATATCTAATATGTAAAATTACTAAAATACTATTATATATATTAATATTGTATTGATTTTTGGATAAAAATGAATGCTCTATATTGTTATTTATTAAAACTATATTGCTTTTTTATATTAATATAGTTCGATTACCAGCTGAATAACTATGTAAATTACATTACTAATTAATACATAGCATATATAAAACTAATGTTATGTACTCACAAAAAATAATCAACCAATCTCTTAATAATAGGCAGACAGCAAAAAGCGCTGTCTGCCTATTAAGAATTATAATCAATATAATTTACTTTTTATCAGAAACCGTTATGGTTAGACTCTTACTTACCCATTTTCCATCTTTGTCTTTAACTCTTACATATAATGTATCCCTACCTTTCGTTTTTCCTTTCACAACCGCTTTTAACTTACCAGTATTTCTACCTACAGTTACAATACCAACTTCTTTTGTTCTCCATTCTAATGTCTTAATATCATAACCGTTTACTTTGATTGCAAAACTAACTTTATCAGATACATTTAATTTCTTTGTACTCTTAGTAAATGTAATTGAAGCTTTATTAACTGTAACAGTTGTAGTATAGGTCATACTACTACCATCCTTTAAAGTAACCGTAGTCTTAATGACAGCGGAGCCTTCTTTTTTAGCAATTACCTCTCCATTCTTATTTAGAGATATTACCTTACCTGATAAGCCATTTACTTTTACTTCTTTTTTACCCTTTTCTTGTTCCGTTATAAGAGTAC
>JAFAEB010000196.1 GCA_023424235.1 Bacillota bacterium | reverse complement strand
GCCTAGCAGACCAAAACCTCCGGCTATTGTGTGCCCACCAAGCCCGCCTTGTCCTGAAGTTGTAAATTGCCCAGCTCCTATGCCTTGCCCAGAGTGCCCAGAATGCCCAACTCCTATGCCTTGCCCTGTATGTGATGAGTGCGATATCGTATCTGGCATAATTGAAGGATGTATATGGGATTGCAAATGTTGTGAAAAACATGAATGGGAAGTTAAGCTTTGTCAGTGCATAGATGGTAATGAATATTTGATTCATGCGGTTAAAGTTTCTTGTGGTGAATGGTTCTGTTTTGAAGTACCTTTTGAAGGTAGTTATTTATTAGCTATATGTTCTCCAAGACATATGCATCAAAAATGTAAACCAGCATTATTATTAAAAAATGTTGGAGTAGAAAATTTAATGATTGATTATAATTAAGTAAAAAAGTTGGATATCCTGAATTTGGTTATCCAACTTTTTCATTTCATTTCAACTATGAATAAGCTATTAATATAAATCCATTTGCTTTAATAATCCTTCAAACATGTAATCTGCCATACTAAGTGCTTGGTCCTCTATTCTATCATATAGCATAATGTCCTCTTCATAATTACCACTTATCCTTTGGACTGCCTCATTTTCTGTTAAAGATAGATGATCATACAAATGTTGTTGCCAAATTGATATATTCCAGTAGGGATTTATTGTAAACAAGAAATTAGCAATTTCATCAGCATTATTGTACCATAGAGCTCTCTCATTATTTACCTTTTCCGTGTTCCCTTGGATTGCTGCATTCACTAGATCAGCAGCAATTAATAAGTGTTCTGTTAATAAATCTTTAAGTTCATTTCCTATTTCCACACCATAGAACACACCAAATAAATCTGCAAAATCTTGTGGATTTCTTAATAATCGATTCGTAACTTTTTCTAAATCTGAAAGTCCTTCCACCCTACTAATAATAAAGGATCTAGTCCATAATACATGATCGATCCAAAGTTTTCTTAATTGATTCATTAGATTTACTTCATTACTACTGAATGTGTACTCTTGTCTAATCAATTTAGAACTCCAAATAATAATTATTTATTCATTATATTCATATTATTTTACTTTATTCCCAAGTTTTTAAGTCCCCTATACGAAAGGTCCATTCTGGAGTTATAAGATTCTCATCAATACTTGCCGAAAACCAAGGTGAATCTATCTCATCACCAATTAGTATTTGAATATCTTGAGCAGGCATGTAGCTTTGTGCTAACATAAATATTACCTCATCGCTATCTTCCTTCTTTGCCATGTCAACTACGATTACACAATGTCCTGGCGAACCCCCTTGTATAAAAACATCACCTATACTAATATCCTTAAGTTCCTTTTTTATTAATTCTTTTTCTAAGGACAAGGTTGATGCATAGGCATATACGATGTCTAAATATTTTTGGAAACTTTCATATGAATTATTATTTCTTGAATTATTTGTCCATGTAACCTGATTCCCCTCCACCAAGATACCCTTACCCTGTGCCCATTTACTAAACTCAGCCTTAAATCCACTAACAAAATTAAAATGAATTTCATCAAAACGCTCCATGGAATATAAATATTCTGCTCTAAGACGCATAACTCCATCCGCACATTGCTGTAAATCTCTATCCCCTAAAGAGTAATCTACCACAGCTAAATACACATCTTTTAATTTTTCTCTACCATCATAATATTTTACTTTTGAACCATGTGGCTTTAATGGTAGATTCTGAAGATAATGCATAAATGTTCCTTCATCTGTCTTAACTCTTTCATAACCCTGGGGTACTAGAAAACGTTCCTTAATGGTTGTCCCCTCTATATTTAGTAATGAACTAGATGAACGATTATCACCAGATGCACTAACATCTGTTTGTTCTATATGATTAAGATTAGAATTCACTTCCTTCTTCCTATTGTCATCTAAATTGTATTTACTAATATCCTCTGAATTTTTTGTAAGGGTATCTTCTGTATCAAAATCTTTTGTCTCCTCATTCATCTTTTCCATATCTTCTTCTTTTGAAGCATCCTGTATCTCATCACTTCTCAGCTGCTTCTTTACAGGATTCATTAATTTACACCCAGTAAGTATAAAGCTTACTATTACTAAGGAAAGAATTAATATTTTTTTATTTTTCAATTCCTAATCTACCTCCTATTCCCTTTTCAAAGGGATGTTTTACAAGTGTTATCTCAGAAACATAATCTGCTAATTTAATTAGTTCGTCTACTGGATTTCTTCCTGTTAAAACAACTTCTAAATTATCAGGTTTATTTTTTAAAAAATCTATTAATAAGGACTTATCAAGTAGATTGTAATTATAAGTCCCAATCCCTTCATCAAGAATTAATAAACCACCTATTTTTCTATCTTCTTTGTTATTAGCCTTAGCTATATCCATACTAATATTGATGGCTTCCTCTAATAATTTACGATTAAACTGCTTTGCTTCTTTTTTATCTTCCTCTGATAAAGTATTATAAAACCCAAAATGTTTTTCACTATGCATGATTGTGGTATTTGGAAGATTTTTTAATATATTAATTTCTCCTGAAGAATCATTCTTCATAAATTGCACAAAAATTACAGGAATCTGATTTCCTATAGCTCGTATTGCTAATCCAACAGAAGAAGTAGTTTTACCTTTTCCATCACCACAATAAATATGAATATAGCCAGTCATTATAATCTCCTTAATCTGTTAATTAATATATTCTACTACATATTATTCCTATCATATATCATATTTAAAATTTATTTACTTTGCTTCTTACTTACTTATTTCTTAAATACGCATGATAGCACAAATTTCGATTTTTTATATAAAGAATTATGATGTTAATCTCTCCAATTCCATCAAATATTCATAAGCTTCCTCATTCCGATTCCCACACATTTCCTTAGAAGGTTTTAAGCTTTTACAAATGGTTGGCCTATCTACACTATGAAATAGTTTACATTTATTATCTTCTGTTAATTGAATACAACGAACACCTGCTGGCTTACCATAAGGCATACCAGGAATTGCTGAGGAAATTGATGGGGCAATACAACAAGCACCGCATCCCATTCTACAATTCATATATTATTCTCCTTTCAAGAAAGTCAATTTATTCACATATATCTAAATTATATCAGATAGATATGGAAAAGTCAGTAAGATTAATGTGTTCTATCTGCATTCGTAATTCCCTATGTTGACTATAAAGAATAAAGAGTCTGCCAAGGCAAACTCACGCACCACAAAGCATAGGACGTAATTTCCAATGATATAAATAAGAATCCCCATCGTTTGCAATCTAGCAAATCAATGGGGATTCATTATAAAACAACTTATTATTTCTCCAACGCTTGTTCTATATCAGCAATAATATCGTCCACATGTTCAATACCAATGGACATACGGATTAAATCTGGTGCAACTCCAGCTTCTACTAGTAACTCATCGGATAATTGTCTATGTGTCGTACTTGCTGGGTGAAGTACGCTTGTTCTTGCATCTGCTACATGTACTACAATAGCGGCGAGTTTTAGGCTATCCATAAATTTAACTGCAGCTTCTCTTCCACCTTTTATTCCGAAAGAAACAACACCACAAGTACCATTTGGCATATACTTATTGGCAAGCTCATGATATTTATTACTTTCAAGGCCAGGATAATTTACCCAAGATATTTTATCATTCTTCTCTAACCACTTGGCTACTGTTAATGCATTACTGCAATGACGCTCCATTCTTAAATGAAGAGTTTCTAAACCAAGGTTTAATAAAAATGCATTATTTGGTGATGGAGCTGCTCCCATATCTCTCATTAATTGAACTCTAGCTTTGATAATGTATGCACTCTTACCACAATCCCTCGTATACACCATACCATGATATGATTCATCTGGTGTATTCATTTCAGGGAATTTGTCAGTAGCCCAGTCAAAATTACCACTATCTACAATTACACCACCAAGTGCTACTGCATGACCATCCATATATTTAGAGGTGGAATGTACTACAATATCTGCACCAAATTCAATTGGTCTACAATTAATTGGTGTAGCAAAGGTATTATCAACGATTAAAGGAACACCATTCTCATGTGCTATCCTAGCAAACTTTTCAATATCTGTAACAACTAGTGCTGGATTAGCTAAGGTTTCAGCAAATACAAGTTTTGTATTACTCTTGAATGCCTTTTGAATCTCTTCTTTACTTGCATCTGGATGTACAAAGGTTACTTCTATTCCTAATTTTTTTAAGGTAACTGCAAAAAGATTCGTCGTTCCGCCATAAATTGTACTAGAGGATACCATATGATCACCAGCATTACAGATATTTAGCACAGCTAATGTACTTGCTGCTTGACCAGATGAGGTACATAAGGCACCAATCCCACCTTCTAAAGCTGCTATTTTTCTTTCTACTGCATCAACAGTAGGATTCGCTAATCTACTATAGAAAAACCCTTCTGCTTCTAAATTAAATAATTTACCAACATGTTCACTAGAGTCATAACGAAAAGTGGTACTTTGATAAATAGGAAGAACTCTCGGTTCTCCATTTTTAGGAATATACCCGTCTTGGATACACTTTGTTTGTATATGATAACTCATATTATACCTCCATTCTATTCAATTGTCTGGAATTTTTGTTTTCCACACAATTACTCAGTAATTTATATGTCAATTCACATTGACCATATATATACGTTCTAAAAGTTACTTAGAACAGATTTTATCATCCTTTTCCATATAATTCAAGAGAATAATTTATTTATTTAAATTGATAAAGTGTTTTACTTAACTAGATCATAAATCACAATCGGTGTATAGGTTAAAAGTCCATTGATTCGTTCTGATTTCATAAGAGATATTGCCCTAATCTCAATGGGTTCTGCTACTATACTCGTTAATAGTTTATTAAGAAGTTCCTCTTTCTTTTCATCGCTTTTATCAAATACGACTTTTCTACCTAGAGTAATGTGGGGTTTTAGTTCTTTTTCATCGGAAGGTATTTCATCTTTTTTTAATCTTTTTGCGATATCTTGATATAAAAACTCTAAGTTCATATCCCCATTAACTTTTAAATATAATAATTCTCCTTCTTTTCTCTTAAAAGATGAGAATCCATCAAAGCTTAGATTTAGAGGCCCTCTACGCCAATTAGTAACTACTTCTTCAATTAATTTAGAGATACTAGTGACCTCTTTCGTCTCACCTATAAACTGTAGTGTAATATGAATATTCTCATATCTAGTGAATTTTCCTTTCACCTTATTTTCTTTTAACTGATTTATAATATCTATTATGGAATCATTTATATCTTTTTTAAATTGAATTGCAATAAATAGTCTCATGTCAGTCCTTTCCTTTAAGGCAGTAGACGAATACCCTTTATCCTATCAACTCATTTCCATACCTTTTATCCCTTAATAATTCATATTTGATATAATGAAAAGTCGCCACTTCACCTTTTTCCTGTAACATAAGTAATAAAGTCTCTAATAAAACTTTTGTATTCTTATGTATGATATAATGCTCCTTTGAATTCATAAAATATTCATAAGGTGAGGAATTTGTATATGCTTCTTTCATATAAATTTTACTTGCAGCTACCCGATCACAAAACATCTCTGCAACATAGCGAATAGGCATTTCTATTCCAACAAGACCTTTATCCTTTTCTAAACTATAATCCACCCAATATTCTAGATGGTGTTTGTTTCTTCCCTTATGGTGTAACCATGCACTACTATAGCCTTTTTCCTTTCTCTCTATATTATTAGGACTTTGATTTCCTTGATAATATTTTGCACCAATAATAAATTCAGTGAAGGAATACTTGGATAAGTCATGTAGTAAACCTTGTTTATATAAACCTACCTTAAAGCAGTATTTCGTTACTAGTATTTTATGTTCATTAATCGTTTTTAAATGTTTTAACCATTTCAATTGTTTCATCTCCTTTTAAAGGTCATTATACGTATAAATGAAATGGATGTAAAGATTAATCATCCTACACATAATTAGTAAAAAATATCAATTATAAATATGGTGTAAACCTTATCTTTATAGTACAATAGCTATATCAAAATAGGTGCTACAAAAGCCCTATAATAAGGAGGAATATTATGCTTGAATATAGATATGATACCCAGCTATTACTAGAAGGAATAAATTTATCTGAAGATGAAATCAATGAATATATAACAAAGAATCTAAAAGGTGATTGCCTACTTGCAGTTGGTGATGAAGAGCTGATTAAAATCCACTTCCACACCAATGAACCCTGGAAGCTTCTTGAGTATTGCTCATCTCTAGGTGAGATATATGATATCGTAGTAGAAGATATGGAACGTCAGTCAAAAGGTCTTAAGGGATAAGATTTATAAGCTTACCCTAGCTATAATGAAATTGAAAGACTCTAACGGTTAGATTTATTTTCTACCGTTAAGGTCATTTCAAGAAAATTCTACCTTTATGTAGAGGATATTAGTATGATCTGATTAAGCTTATAAAGAAAAGTGTTCCTTAATTCGTTTTGCCACTTCACAGGGTTCAAGATTTGTGTTATCAATTTTTAAATAATTATCATAAGTAATTTCCCCATCATATGAGTTTAGACGGTAACACTCATTGGTCCTTCTAATTTCCTTATTCGTAAATTCAATGTTTCGTTTGGTAGGCTTACATTGTAGCCGATGTGGGCTAATATTACGTTCTAATCTAGTTTCAAAGTCAGCCTTTAATTCTACATAATAAATCTCACTACCTTGTTCTCGAAATATATTACAAACATTCTCAACATAATCCCAATCTTCCTTCATATCTAATGCCCAAACAAAGGTAAATATCATCCCATATAAATCACTTTTTGCAACTGCTTCAAAGATTTCTTTACGAAATAATCCAACCAATCGCTTACCTTCACTTGATCCATAACTAAAGAAGGGGGCTACGAGATCGATCGTCATATGATTATGAAACAATTTCAAATCAGTTAATTTCTCTAATTCTTGCCCAACTGTCATCTTTCCAACTGCTTGTGGACCGAATAGTAATACAAATTTCATATCATCACCCTGCAGCATAATAATTTGCTACAATACCTTTCTAAGAATTTGAATTTAAGGGATATTTTAACTCACTACTTCTCCTAATGCAAGTGAATATTTACTAAGTTATTATAAAAAAAAAGAATTTACTATACATATTAACGATAAAATTCTCCATTATTCTACATTATTGCACATTTATCCCGCTATTACCATGAATATGTCATAGATTATAGGCCCCTACATAGGGTAAAATATAGTTACAATATCAAACCAAGATTGGCTTTTAAGCCCAACAAAAGGAGGTAAGTATGAACCGATACTTTAAAGCAGGGGTCCTAGGTCTATCCATGATCCTATCGCTTTCCATACAGCAAACCAAAGCTTTTGCGGCAAATTACACCATTGTAACAAATGACTCTCTATATAAGCTTGGAGTATTATTTGATACAGATACAAATACACTGATGAACGATAATAAGCTAACATCTAGTGTTATATATCCAGGACAAGTTCTTCAAGTTCCAGCATCAGTACACACTGTTAAAAATGGTGATACCTTATTCTTAATATCCTTAGAGTATGGAATTACGCTGGATGCTTTAAGACAAGCCAATAATAAATGGGATGATTTAATCATGCCAGGACAAACTTTATTAATTCCTAGAGGACAGACTCTTAGTTCATTAAACAAGCAAACAACGAATACAGGGAACCAGACTCAGAACACAAGCAGTAGCACAACTTCAAATACGAATAGCACAACTACTACAAACAAAGCAGTAATACCTTATACTGAAGCTGAGGTTGACTTACTAGCAAGACTAATAACTGCAGAAGCAACTGGGCAACCATATGATGCTATGGTAGCTGTCGGTGCAGTCGTTGTTAACAGAGTAGAAAGCAAAGAATGGCCAAATTCTATAACTAGTGTAATTAAGCATGTTGCTGGAGGATATTATCAATTTACACCTTATAAAAACGGATATATTAATAGACCAGCATCAAGTGAGGCAACAAAAGCAGCATGGGATGCCTTATATGGAAAAGACCCAAGTAATGGAGCAATGTTTTACTTTGATGATAGTTCCACAAATGAGTGGCTATGGTCTAAGACTATAACAAAACGTATTGGAAATATGGTTTATGTAAAATAATGTATATGTTTTAGCATTTATATTTTTTTTCTTAATTAATTCAATCAAAGTATTAACTAGATTAATATTTATGTAATATCTAGCTAAGATTAAAAGAGTAAGACAAAACAAGGGGAAGTAGCTATTAGGTAATTTATAACCTAATAACTACATCCCCTTTCTTTATCAATATAAAACCCAATTACTCTTAAACTTATATAATTATTAATCTAATAATATCTTAAATACTACTGGCTTATCACTTTTTACTGTAGTGCTATTAATTTCTAGTCCATGTTCTGTTCTCTTCCAATTAACTTTTTCATTAAAAGCAAGTACTTCAACATCCTTAATAATACCATGGAATTTAGGTAAGATTGATGCATCTTGATGTGCTAGTTCTGTAAGTACAACATGACCGTCTTCTGGATATTCGAGTACTGTAGCATAAAGGTATGATCCTTTTACCGTATAACGAATATCTTTTGATGTAAATTTCTTATCAACACCATCACTAAATTGACCTTCTGTTATTTTAGTTGGGCCTTCTCCAGGTACTCTCCATACCTTACTATGATAGATTGCCTCACCATTCCCTTTTAGCCATTCACCAATTTCAAGTAATATTTGCTTATCTTCCTCTGGTATGCTTCCATCTGCCTTAGGTCCAACATTAAGTAAAAGCCTTCCATTCTTACTAACAATATCAACTAAGTCACAGATAATATTCTTTGCTTTTTTATACTCATTTCCTACTGTATAGCACCATGAATTTTTAGCAACTGCAGTATCTGTTTGCCAAATAAATGGTTTAATATCTGCAAATTGTCCTCTCTCAATATCAACTACAGCAGAACCGAACATAAAGGCATCGTGTTTATAGTTAATTACAACTCCTCCACAATTCCACTCGATCCCTCTATTATAATAATAAGCTGCGAATTTCTTTAGGTATGGTTTAACCGCACTGTGTTGAATCCACCAATCGAAATAAACAATTTTAGGTTTAAAGGTATCGACAATTTCACATGTACGTACTAACCAATCTTCTAAAAATTCTTTACTAGGAGTAGGTTCACTAAATAAATCATGATGATTTTTTTCCTCCATAGCTGGCCAGTAAAAATCACCTTCGATTTCTTTATCAGTAATATCACTTTCAAATTCTTTACCATGTCCCATAAAAAACCAATGTTCTACTCTATGAGAAGAAGCTCCATTCATAATACCTTCTTCTAAGAAAGCACTGCTAAGTTCTCCTAAAACATCTCTTCTTGGTCCCATTTCAAAGGCATTCCATTTTGATACTTCACTTTTATACATTTGAAAACCATCATGATGCTCAGCAACAGGAATTACATATTGTGCTCCAGCTTCTTTAAATAAATTTGCCCATTCTGTAGCGTCAAACTTTTCAGCTTTAAACATAGGAATGAAATCTTTATAACCGAAATCTTTATGTTCCCCGTAGGTCTTTATGTGATGGTCAAATTCTCTTGTACCTTGTATGTACATATTTCTTGAATACCATTCATTTCCAAAAGCTGGAACGCTATAAATTCCCCAATGTATAAAGATTCCGAACTTTGCATCCACATACCAATCAGGTACTTTATATTGGCCTAATGAATCCCAAGTGTCTTTAAACTTACCATTATTAATAACTTCCTCAATACGTTCTAAATACTCTTGTTTTTTTTGATACATGCCATACTTCTCCTTCTGCCTTTTATCATCTTCACCAATAAAATTAATCATTCTTACTCTTCCATAGCTAATGTCATGAAAACACTAATAGGAAGTACTATTTCATTATATCATAAACTATTTTATATTTACATGTAATAAACTATCTATTTTAATAATTTTAAAAGGTAATTTGACACAAGTTATAAGGGTTCAAAGAATTTGCAAAGGCATATTCTTACACAGCAAAGCGTCGCATTTTGCGCCATTTCCTGTGATTTACGTGTGCATACCCACGAAGAGTTTTTTCCATATGAGGTAATTTCAGGGGTGAAGTAAAAATAAAAATAAGTGGAATCTAGTACATTAAGCACTACCAGATTCCACTTTGCTAAGCAGTTATTATAATTTATAAGCTTTATGATTATATCATCTTTTCCCAATCCATCTTATATAGGTAACACCATATATGACTATGTTCGTACGCTAGCGCTTTTGTTAATAAGGATAAGGCATTATCTACATTTCCTCTACCAAAATGACTTAATCCCATTAAATAATAACAGTGTGCTTTGTTTTTGGCATTCATATCATCTTCAAAAATTAAGAAATCAGGTAATGATACAGCGAAATAATCCATTTGTACTTCATCATGTAGATGTTGTTCGCCATAATCAAGCAGTTTATAAAAGCGTTCATTAGCATTACTTATCTTCCCTAATTTAAGGTAAGAAAGTCCTTGATACAATATCATATCTGCTGGTTGATCATTATAGTACATAGCACTTGTAGGTTCAAAATTACCTAAAGTAGCTTTCATAAAGTACTCTTTTGCAAGTTCTGCTTCACCTAAGCCTTCACATGCTAGACCGAAATAATAATTAATATGATTATCCTTTGCACCAGCGAGCTTTCCTTCTCCTAAATTTTCCGGATAAAAAGATGCTTTTTGTAAATAAACTTTAGCATCTTTATAATCCTTATTTCTTAAGCTTTCTTTGGCAAGTTCCATTAGAGCAATCATATACTGATTTGTGACCTTACCTTCCCCACCTTCCCAAGGATGAAATCTATGATTCATAATGCATTCATATGCTATTTTGTACTTACCAGCCATATTTAGAAGAGTGATATATTCAATGTATAAATCATCTCGAAGTGATACAATTTCTTTATTCTCTTCATAATGGCTTAGACGTTCTTTAAAGCTCATACCTAATTTTTTATTTAGCTGATCCAATTCTAAGAAAACTCTAGGGTCTTTATTATTAAGTGTAAAAGCAGTTAAGAGCATTTCTTTTGCTTTGTCAAACTCTTTTAATTTATTGTAATAAGATAGTGCTAAATTACGATACACAATAGGATTTTTACTACTATACTTAATGGATTCTTCCCAAAGTGAGGTAGCCTCCTCCCATTGTAGCTTATCATAATATAATAAACCAAGATAATAATAAGCATTTGCTCCAGATTTATTAATTGAAATTGCGTATTTAAGCACTTTAATGTCTTCTAACTTGTTAGGGAAGCAATATTTATAATCCCACACTTCCCC
>JAFAEB010000182.1 GCA_023424235.1 Bacillota bacterium | reverse complement strand
TAGCAGAAAATGGTCGTTGATTTCCATAAGCTAGTGGAAATCGAAATTGCTTTTCAGCCCCAGCAAAATGGCTTGAGGTAACTGCTAAAACTTTTTCTGCATAACCACCATCTACAAGTATAGAACCTAATGCCATGGATTCTCCCATTGTAGAACATGCTCCGTATACCCCAAACAAAGGAATTTCTAAATCAACAATACCAAAAGAAGTAGCTATTAATTGGCCTAATAAGTCTCCTCCTATAAGGAAGCGTATATCGGAATTTTTAAGATTTGCTTTTTGCACCGCTAACTCACAGGACATTTTCATTAATCTACTTTCCGCATCCTCCCAAGTTGTACCTCCAACCATTGGATCTTCCTCAATTCGATCAAAGAAACTACCTAATGGTCCCTCTCCTTCTTTTTTACCAGCTATAGAAGCACCAGAAAGAATAATTGGTGGATTGGAAAATAGAATACTTTGCTTACCTATTATTTTATTTTCTTTTTTTCCACTCATATTAAGCACCTCCTACTTTTTGAAAAATATAATATATGATTCCTAATATCCAAGAAGAAAATATACCATATAAGATAACAGGCCCTGCAATAGTAAATATTTTACAACCAATACCAAATACTTGTCCTTCTTTTTTAAACTCTACTGCGGGAGCTGCTACGGAGTTTGCAAAACCAGTTATAGGAACTACACTACCGGCACCAGCAAATTTCGCTAACTTTGGATATATATTAAGACCAGTTAATATAATGGATAAGGTTATTAAGGATAAGGTAGTATAAGCAGCTGCAAGTTCTTGTTCTGCCCCCCTAGATTTATAAAAGTTAATAAATCCTTGTCCAATTACACATATAATTCCCCCTACAAGAAACGCTCGTATAAGGTTCGTAAATCCATTATGCTTGGGTGTCATGTCCTTTACATACTTATTATATTTTTGTTCTTTTGCATTTTGATCCTTCTCTTTTAGAACATCAGAGGCTGTGACTTTATTCTTATCATTAGCCATATAAACATCTCCTTTATAATTTATTTCATACCTACTAGTTAGAAACCGTTCCTTATCTATTATATAATTGATTATTTTGCAAAAATTAATTCATATAGAGTTCCTGCTAACTTACCTAGTGCAAGCAATAATACTAGAATTGAAACTCCAGATTTTAATTTTATTCGATGAGAAATAATAGGAAATACTTGCAATACTTCTTCAAGAGCTACTGCCAAACAACCTACATAACAACCAGTAAAAAAACCGAAAAAGATAAACCCTACAATACCTAATGGTACATGTATTGAAAAAAGATTAATTGAATTGCCAAATGCAACTCCTAACACTACTAAGTCTTCATAATGTAAAATATGATTTGCAGTTCCTGTACGTAATGATAGTCTTGTTAGAACTCCTATTATTGTTACAAATGCAAAGATCCCAGCTGAGGTAATGAACCCAGCAACTAATCCTAAAAAACTAAGAAAAATATAATTAATTAGAGTCAATCATCTTACCCTTTCTATTGGCATTCTCTATAATAGATTGATCAAGATCCTCTTCATATATACGTAATTGAACTTGCATTGGAGTAGGATCATTCGTTATCTTGGCTTTAGAAAAATGATTAAAAAAGACGATAATACCAATTGGTAGACCTATTGCATAAGAAATTTCCAGTATTTGTCCTTCATAAGAGTCATCAAATAGTCTATAAATCATATCAAATATATCTTTAATTCCAACATCTTCGTTGAATGTAATTATCGTAAATGCTGCTCCAAAAAACACAATTAATCCGACAAATGCTACTTTTGCATACTCAAGTAGTTTTGATTTCTTTTTAGGTGGTTCATATTGAACAATAAAATCTATTTCACCTAGATTCTGTATAATAAGTTCAGGATATATCTTATTTATTTCTTCAAATAATTTTAAAACAGAAAAAATATAAAGAGTTTTTTTTGTTGCTTTTATGTTTAATATTACGATTGAGTTTAGTTTCTTCACAATGGACTTATCACTACAGTAAAGTTTTACAATATCCTGTATACACACTGTTTTTTTATTTACTAGGTTATTTTTATCTATTTTTAAGTATAGAATTGTGGAATCTTTCATCAAGAACTAACCTCCTGGTTGTAATCCATTACAAGCATTCCTTTATAATCAATCTTATTTTCTCTTTTAACTACAAACATAGCTACTAAAGTTGCTAATCCCAATAATATTAATATTCCTAAAATATATACTCCTTTACGTAGTTTCATAAACATATCCTAGCCTTTCTTTTTTGATAAAGAAAAAGCATCCTATTCGGATGCCTTTTAAATCTTATATTTATTTCTTTGTTTTATTTTAGTATTAATTCCATGGTTATTATTATCTGTTCTTACACTTTTTATATACTGGGAATTTTTACATCATTTTATCGCGCATTTTTAATAATATTTTTTTCTCTAGCCTTGAAACTTGTACTTGTGAGATTCCAAGTTCTTTGGCAATATCTGTTTGTGTTCTATTCATAAAGTATCTAAGCTTAATAAGCTCTTGATCTTTTTCATCTAATGATGCGATGGTTTCTCTTAGAGCAAGCTTATCAATCATATTTTCACATTCATCATTGGTTTGTTCTAGTTTATCAATTAAATATATGGCATTGCCATCTCCTTGATAGATGGTTTTATACAAGGACTCTACTTCGGCACCTGACTCGAGGGCCATAACTACTTCTTCTTTTGCTAAATTAAGTTCTGAACTAATTTCATCCAAGGTAGGTTCTCTACCATATAAATTACTTAATTTTTCTCTTGTGATTCTTATCTTACCAGCCGTTTCTTTAAGCGATCTACTAACCTTTATAACTCCATCATCTCTTAAAAACCGTTTTATTTCCCCCATTATCATAGGTACTGCATAAGTTGAAAATTTAACATCATAGCTTAAATCAAATTTATCAATTGCTTTTATTAGTCCTATACTTCCAATTTGAAATAAGTCTTCTGGTTCGTGTCCCCTGCACATAAACCTTCTTACAATACTCCAAACTAGTCCTATGTTTTCAGTTATCACTCTATCTCTAGCTTCTTTATCTCCAGCCTGTGAGAGCCGAATTAATTCTAAGGTGTCCACTGTTTCACTCCCTTCTTTAGGAAATAGAAAGTAATCTGATATTATCTTTATTGAATTTGTTTTTTCATTTTTATCGTAGTACCAACATTTACTTTCGAGTCAACTTCAAGGTCATCCATAAAAGCTTCCATGAAAGCAAATCCCATACCAGAGCGTTCAAGTTCAGGTCTCGTTGTATATAAAGGTTCCATCGCTTTTTCGATATTTTCAATACCTACACCATTATCCGACACTTCAATATAGACATCACGATTACTAATCTTACAATAAATTTTAATTTTTCCTTTGCCACAGTTATATCCATGAATAATTGCATTAGTTACAGCTTCAGAGATAGCTGTCTTAATATCCGCAATTTCTTCAATGGTAGGATCTAGTTGAGCTACAAATCCTGCTATAACCATTCTGGCAAAACTCTCATTTCGTGATTGACTATCAATTTCTAACATCATTTCGTTTGTATAATCCATACTTATCCTCCTAAAATAACGCCCATTTTCTTATTGATAAAATCTCTTTACAGCTTCATCAATGGTATCAAATTTATGAATGATTTTATATAATCCAGATAAACGAAAGATTCTATCTACACTACTGCTTACACCCGTAACAGCAACCTTTCCCCCAGTAAATATAACCTTTTTATATCGTCCCATAATTACTCCAATTCCCGAACTGTCCATAAAATCGGTCCCTGAAAAATCAAAGATAATATCTTTTATAAACTTCTTTGATATGATTTTATCCGATTGTTCTCTTATTGGAATTGCATTATGATGATCTAATTCCTCCAATAATTTAATAATTAAACACTGATTCATTACTTCAAAGTCCGCCTTCACCCCCTCTCGTAGCTGATAGATTGTCGTATTTTTTAAGTTACCATTCTTTCTCTCCATTCTTTACTCCTATCCTCACACCAATAAAGTACTTTTAGTGCGTTTTTATATCAAAGATGTGACTATATTCTACATCTTTAATTATTATTCATGGGTTTTTCGATAATTTTTGATAATTAACAATTATTTACAACAACTATGTATAAAAAAAGACATTTTTAGTTATATAAACTTAAAACGTCTTCTCTTATCTTTTATCTTTTGTATAAATGCTTCGTAATATATTTCCTATGATTGTTTCTTATATAAGGATTCTATTAATCAATTTCCCCTAGCCTTGTTTTCGCTTCTCTTGCACGAGACGTATCTGGGAAATCGTTTGTTAATATTGTATAATATATAGTTGCGTTCTCATAATCTCTTAATTGATGATATGATCTACCAATAAAGTAAATCGCATTTACATTCGTTTCATCATATTCATAGGCTTCCAATAAAACCGGCAATGCTTCTTCATATTTTTTAGCTGAGTAAAGGTCATGGCCTTCGTCATACTTTATTTCAGATGCTTGTTTATAAGAAGCAGCTTTAATCTTTTCATATAATGCTTTGGCACCATCACGATTTAGATTTTCACTTTTAACTTCACGTAAAGATGAAGCTATTTTAACGTAATCAATTTCTCTAGAATTAAGCTTCTCTAATTCTGTGCCATATATAGAAGCTGCATCAAATAATTTATCAAATATAGTTTCATCATATTCAATTGTTTCAACA
>JAFAEB010000070.1 GCA_023424235.1 Bacillota bacterium | reverse complement strand
GCATAAGCCATACCAACTCCAACAGACAAGCCATGACCAAGTGAACCTGTAGAGAATTCAACTCCTGCTACCCCTTTATGTGATACATGACCAGATAACTTACTTCCATCTTGATAATGGGTTAAGAGTTCACTAACAGGAAAGAAACCCTTTTCCGCAAGTGCTGCATATATTGCGGCACCAGCATGACCTTTACTTAATATGATACGGTCTCTTTCCTCCATTGTTGGATTTTTGGGATTGACACAGGTAATATCGTTGTATAAGACAGCGATAATATCTGCTACTGATAAGATGGAGCCTATATGTGATCCTCCTGATAAATGAGTCATTTCAATTCCATGCCTTCGTATTTTCCATGCTAATTGCTCACTTGTCATTGTACACCCTCCTCTATTATTGGGATATTCGATCCAGTCGTTCTAAATGCTCATCATTAAGAGCCCATCCTAAGGATTCATAATTTGAATACAACTGCTTTTCATTTTTGATACCAACTAAGGCTACCGAGTCTTTTACACTATCTAAAATATAACGTATTGCGATTGCCGGAATTGGTTTTTCTAACTCATTTGAAATCCTAGTGAGTTCTTCTACAATTTTTAGATTTTTCTCTAATTTATCACCATGAAAATTGATATAGCTCTCCCTTGATCTTCTATCTGTTTTATCAAAGCTACTTGATATCGTATACTTTCCAGTTAATATTCCTTGCCCTAAGCTCCCCCATGTCAGAGGAGTTAAGTTAAGTGAATAGGAAAGCTCCCTTATATCTTTTTCATAGCTTCTACAAGCTAGACTAAACTCATTTTGAAAACTTGTAAATTTATCTTTATAATTATCATAATCCATCCCATCTTTCTTATATATATTAGACAATCCATAATAACGAATATAGCCCTGTTCTTTTAACCTATCTAAGCATTCAATTATCTCAATTAATGGTGTCTTATCATCTCTATAATGTATTTGATATAAATCAATGTAATCAGTATCTAATCTTTTAAGACTCTCTCTTATAGCTTCTGCTATCCATTCCTTACTATTATCATAATAGCTTTTACCATTATGAACTCGAACTCCAAATTTAGTGGCTATAATTACTTTATCTCTATCACCTTTTATACTTTTTCCTAATAATTCTTCTGATTTACCAAGTCCATATACATCTGCTGTATCAAAAAGGTTAATCCCTAAATCGACTGCTTTTCTTACTGATTCCATTAATTTATTATCATCTACAACTCCCCACCCATGACCTCCCATTGGGCAACCACCCATAGAAAGTCTAGATACCTTAAGGTCAGAATGTTTTAGCATTACATATTCCATACAATCACCTTACACTTTTCATATATCTAACTATTTTATAGAAAACCTTAAATATCGTTGCATATAAAATCTTTAGATCTGTTTTAAATGCAACATGTGTCACATATTCTAAACGTAAACGATTCTTCTTTGGTAATACATATCGTTCGTAATTTTCATCAGCATTCTCACTTCCAACAATTTCATCTAAATTAATAAATTCTATGGAACTATAGTCTGTAATTCCAGGCTTAACCATTAAAATCTCCTTCTCTAAAGGGTTATACAAATTGGTGTATTTTAATAACTCTGGCCTTGGCCCTACAAAACTCATTTCACCTTTAATAATATTTATTAACTGAGGAATTTCATCTAGCTTAGTTTTTCTAAGTAATTTTCCTACTGGTGTAATTCTTGTATCATCGAATGCACTAGTTCCACCGCCTATTTGCTCTGCATTCTTTACCATGGTTCTAAATTTATATATAGAAAAAACCTTCTCCTTATAACCACATCGCTTACCCTTATAAATAATAGGCCAACCCATCGTACAAAGGATTACTATACTTATAATAAAAATGATAGGAATTAGAAGAACTAGTAAAAGTACTGCAAATAATAGGTCCAATACTCTCTTAATATAACGGCTATATATACTTTTATATGGCTTTTTTTCCTCTATCATGCCATTCACCTACTTTAATTTCATAGTACGTTTAAATCATACTAATGTAACTATATGCCAAGTAAGGTATTTCGTTCATCTCAATTCTTTTTCTATTTTAGCCAATTGTTTTTCATAAGAGGAGCAATACTTACTGGTCCATCCTCAATTTCATGCTCTCTACCATTTTGAATATCATCGATTCCTTTTAATAAATTTATAGCTGCACATTTACCATTCCATTGGTCTTTAATGGTTTTATAAGCATTAAAGCCTACCTTCTCTCTTAGTTCTTTGTCCTCCATTACTAATTTTACATAAGAATAGAATTGGGTAGAATCCTTATATTTGTATATGAAACCATTTATTCCATGTTGAATTAAATAAGGTGCTGCACCAATGGAATGACTAGCTATTACACAGCTTCCACTATTCATGGCTTCATTTAAGACTGCACCCCACCCCTCCATAAAATTACTTGTAAAAAGAAATATATTTGCCTTTTCCATATATTTTCTTACCTTTTTATGAGTCATGGCACCTAAAAAAATAACATAATCCTCAAGCTTTTCTTTCTTAACAATTTTTTGTAATCGGCTGAGTTCACTACCAGTTCCTATCATCTGAAGTAAAAAAGAATAACCTTCCCGCTTTAATCTTTTAGCTAGTTTAATTGCCTCTATACCATGTTTTAATGGAACCATTCGACCAACCCATAATAGAACAAGCTTATCATGATTCTTTTTTTGAAATAACTCCTTATTTTCGTATTCAATATATTCTGGAAAGTAACCAAATCGATAAGATGGCTTTTTCCATCCAAATAAAGCTAAATCATAAGCGGTATAAGCACTTGCACATAAAACATATAGATTGCTATTTTGGTATTTTAAAAATCTATGGTATATTTTAGTTCGAAACATAGGAATAAACCTTACAATTAATCCTCTTTTTAATAAACGTTCTGAATAAATAAAGCTTAATCTATTCTCTGTCATCCGAAGGTCAATATACTCTTGAGAACAGGAACCAAAAATGACTACATCCAAGGTTTTTACTAGTTCTTTTCCTTTCTTTTCATGCTCTTTTGACATGTAGGCTGGTAATACATAAGAATAGGACTTATTTAAATCTTCATAACCTAGTTCTAGGGTCTCTTTTGGAATATTAGAAGTAGCGATGAAATAAAATTCGTCACATATGTTATCTAGTGTATTGCAAAATTCTGTTTGATGATGGTTTAAGAAATTAGATACAAATCCTAGTCTCATTTTCATTTCCTTTCTGCTTCATTTTCAGCAAAGATTTGCTTATATAAATCAATGTGAGATTTCATGTTTTTCCTTTTATTATGAGTTTGTAGACCATGGTATCTAGCATTGTTGGAAAACTTAATTGCCAAGGAATCTTGGTTAAAAATTTCTTTTATATAATAAGCTAATATATATGGAGCATTATGCTGATATAAGAAGCCATCCACCTTATGAGTCATTAAGCTACTAACTCCACCAACAAAGGATGATATTGTTGGCACTCCTAATAACATGGCTTCTCCTATGGAATTAGGTGAGTTTTCAATAGAGGAAGCAGATACAAATACATGAGTAGATAAATACTGTTGTAACATTTCTTCTTCCGTTAATTCGCCAAGAAAGGTAATGTTAGATTGTAATTTATAGCGTTTGATTAATTTTTTAATGTATTTTCCGTATGTTGTAATTGTAAATAGATTGTTTCCTTTTTGATTCTTTATGGGATTTTTACCAGCCACATATAGGTGACAATCTGGAAATTCCTTTAAAAGTAGAGACATTGCTTCAA
>JAFAEB010000054.1 GCA_023424235.1 Bacillota bacterium | reverse complement strand
CCATTCTGTATGTTTTGCCATAACATCACCTAGGTCAGAAATTTTATACTTTCTAAGGTCAGAACAGATTGCCCATGGTTTTCCACCTAATGCTGGACCAAGTTTATTTTCAAATTGACTATGGTATTCTGAATAATCTTCTTTCGTCCAAAGACCTACTGGAGCTTCAAATACTACTTTTCTTGCCTCATCATACTTAATGGTATATAACCCTTTTGGATTACTAATTAACATAATATATCCTCCTAGAAACATTTATTATTGAAATGGGTGTTTCCCCAAAACAAGTCTATGTATTTTTATAAAGTGAAATGATCTACATTATTTTGTAGAGATTCAGCAATATTGTATAATTCATTTGAACACTCTGCTATCATTTGAATTATTAGGTTTTGCTCTTCTACAGATGCACTTGCTTCTTCTGTTCCAGCAGCAGTCTCTTCTGAGATACTTGCTAATGTAGAAATCATATCCTCTGCTTCCTTAACATCCTGTGTAAGAGAATCTGTAGCTCCTGATACAGCTTTCACTTTAGATACGATGGATTCAACCTTATCAGCTATATCACCAATCGCATGTACTGTATCGGATAATGCTTTTTCTTGTTCTAAAGATAACTGGTCTGACTTTTTAATCTGCATAACGGTATTTTCAATACCAGACTGTACATCATTAATGATATCTGTAATCTGTTTACTAGATTGACCTGATTGTTCAGCTAATTTACGAATTTCATCAGATACTACGGCAAAGCCTCTTCCATGTTCACCAGCACGAGCTGCTTCAATAGCTGCATTTAAGGCAAGTAAATTCGTTTGATCCGCAACACCTTTTATTACTTGAAGGATTTTTCCGATTTCTTTTGATTTATCCATTAATTCTGTAACAGCAACTCTCATTTCTTCTGAAATGCCTTTGTTCTCTTCCATCTTCTCTTCTTGGTAACGAATGGTTTCCTTAACAACCGTCATTGCTTCAATAGCTGCCTGAGCAAGATGTTCTGATGAATTCATATCTTGTGCAATGCATACTATCATTTCTCCAATGTTATTAATTCGTGTACTGCCATTCTCTGTTGATTCTGCTTGTTGGGCAGCCCCTTCTGCTAGTTGAGATATGGACTGGGTTACACGATCTGAAATGTTACTCATATCAGCGGATGATTGCTTCATTTCGCCAGAAGCCGCTGCAACAATTGCTACAGAGTCTCGAACAGTTTGAACAAATTCTGATATCTTTGCTTCGACATCAGTTGCTTTATTCATGTCTTTACTGGACTTTTTAACATCACCTTTTCCATCTTCCAAACTATTTGCATTTGTATTGTTAAATAACTGTTCCATAGGTTTTATTGTAATACCTAGCAAAATAAGATTAATTATAGTTACTAAAACCATAACAATTAATCCTAACACTAACATATAGATAGCAAAATTGAAACCTACCTTACTCCCTGCATCATCATTTAGTAATGATTGTACTTTTAAATATGCCCCTACGCATACTGCTATAAGTCCCAAAACCATTACAATGAACATAGGTAAAAATATTCTAACTTTTATACTTTTCACCTTATTATGTTCCAACTATACTGCACCTCCTAATTAATGTCATCCTTTTTTCGTCAAAAAAAATAGCCTAAGCGCAGTCACTTCACCACACTTGGCTAATTAACCACGGTAACCCGACTGTCATAGTATTCTACCTTAGACTCGTAGCTTTGCGTCCTCACCTTTCAATGAGTTTGCCATTATCTAGTTAAATTCCCTACCGTTACACTTTTAACAAAGCGCACTATTAACAGAATTATGTCATATTTTGTCTTAATCCAATTATACCTAATATTCTACGAAAGTCAATATATTAATTCATTTTTTTACATCAAAACCATTTTTTATGAAAAAATTATAGTGCTAAACCACCATCAATAACAATGGTCTGTCCTACAATATATCTTGAGATATCCTGACATAAGAAATATGCTAATTCAGCAACTTCCTCAGGCTCACAGAAACGTTTCGCTGGAATTTGTGCTTTATAATATTCTGCTGCATCTCCTAAGCTATCTAACATATCTGTAATGATAATGCCTGGTGCAATTGCATTAACACTAATATTTTTTTCTATAAGTTCAGCACTTAATACCCTTGTAAATGCTGCTACTCCAGCTTTCGTCGCTGTATAGCCGTAAGACGCTGGTAAATTCATAATAGCTGATAAAGAGCTAATATTAACAATTTTGCCGTAATTTTGTTCTATCATATGTGGAGTAACTAATTGGCATAGATTAAATAAACCAGTTAGATTCGTATTAACTACGTCGCTCCAATCTTTTTCACTCATAGTAGTTATTGTTCCGTAACGTACTATACCTGCATTATTAATTAAAATATCAATTTTACCAAACTCTTTTATAGTAAAGTTTACCATATCTTCTAGTTCATTTCGATTCGCTATATCTGCTTGATAGATATAAGCTTTTTGCCCCATTGCAATTACCATATCTTGTACTTGTTTTGCAGCATTCTCATTATTCACATAATTAATAACAACATCTGCTCCATGTTCTGCTAATTTTAATGCGATTGCTTTTCCAATACCTCTTGACGCTCCAGTTACTAGTGCTACTTTCCCTTTTAACATTAAATTTCCTCCTTCGTTAATTAAATGATATCATTTATATGAACCATTACTTTTTTTGTAATGATTTAAGTCGATCCCCATTCGGTGCAATCTCACTGCCATCTGTAATTAGTTCTATTACCATTGGTCCATGGGATGATTTTATAAATTCTGGTATTTGATCCATCTCATTTATGTTAGAAATTTGCATTGCGTTAATCCCACAGGCTTTTACAACATTCGTTATATTAATTCTTTCTTGTTTAAAACCTTCTACTACACGATTAAATAAGAACTGATGTCCATGTTCTACAAATCCAAGCATTGCATTATTTACAATAAAATAGATGATAGGTAACTGATATTCTTTTGCGGTAAGGATTTCATTCCCATTCATAAAAAAGCTTCCGTCTCCAGCAAATACTGCTACTGTACGATTTGGATATGCAGCTTGTACACCTACTACACCACCAATTCCTGATCCCATTGCAGCGTAATTAAGATTTACTTCAAAATCACCACCAGTTGGGATTTGTAAGTATTTATAGATAAAGTTCATAAACTCTCCCATATCACTTACATAAAAGGTATCTCTTGGCATATACTTTGGAAGC
>JAFAEB010000051.1 GCA_023424235.1 Bacillota bacterium | reverse complement strand
CGTCTCGTGGGCTCGGAGATGTGTATAAGAGTCATGGAATAATCCACCTAGTCCAAATCCAAATATAACAGGAAACCAAGGAAACCTTAATTCTTTTGACAATTCGAGTGCTGGTAATAATAATGACCAAAAGGAAGCACTAAGCATAACACCAGATGCAGCTCCTAACATAAAATTTAATACTTTGGGTTTTATTTCTTTAAAAAAGAATACCATGGCAGCACCAGCTGCTGTAACTCCCCATGTTACAAGTCCACCTAATAATGCACTTAGTATGGGATTCATACTGATTTACCTCCTGCGTCTTTAAACTTAAGGCATGGTATTACAAAGTTCATCTAGTTTGCTTATTAATCCTTCTATATCATCTACCATATAGCTATTAACAGGAGTATCATCACCCATTTGAATATGAATACCATCACCAATTAATATAGTAAATCGCCCATTGTCATCTGTCAATAACATAATCTTATATGACCAAATAGGATTTTCAATATTAGTTACTGTTAATCCTTGTTCATCAAGTAGATCGACTATAGCTCTCGCTGTTTCTTTCACATCACCTGGCTTTTTAATAGAGCCATCTTTACTCTCTATTGTCAATTCAGTCACTTGTTCAGGATTGATTGAATATATACTACTAAATGTACTAGTAGCTAACATGGTAAGAGAATTATCCTGTTTATTCATATCAGCTGCATCACTGGATATACTCATTTTTTCTTCCTCTGTAGCAGTAATATCAGATCCTTCAACAGTTTCTATGCTTGTAATTCCAAAGTCATCAGAGAAACTACTATCACTTTCTGCTTTATTAAGAATACTTACCTCATCCTTGGCTGATTCCATAACGCTAGAATTTTCTGTTGACTTCTTACCAACCCCTAATCCGCCATCAATGAATCTATATGCTGCTACAAAAAGTACAAACACAGCTGCAGCTGCTGCCACTCTTCTTGTATAAACCCATACATTGTTTTTCTTTTTCTTAAATGGAGTAACCTTAGTATCTTCCACTTTTATTTCTTCTTGATTACTTGAACTTTTAATTGCTTCTAATGTCTTCTTGATTAATTCTTCTGAAACTTTTATATTATCATAGTCAAATGAGGCATCTAGATGGCTTTTTAAATCTAAGGTATCATTCTTTAAATCATTGTTATTGTTCTTCTTTACCATCCTATATCCTCCCTTCTAGGTAAAGCTTTAACTTCTCTTTCGCTCTTGACAATCGACTCTTAGCAGTTCCCTCCGCTATATTTAAAAAAGAGGCCGCTTCGCTAATTGTCATATCTTGATAGTATACGAGTAGTAAAACATCTTTATATTTATCCGGTAAATCCATAACCATTTTACGTATTATTTTATTATCTTCTTCTTTCTCAACTGCAGTAAAATCGCTATCACTTGTAAATGTATTTTCTTGGTATTCAGACATAGGTACCACTCTCTGATTCCAAGCGCTTTTAATATAATCTTTACAAGTATTAATAGTTATCCGAATAATCCATGTTTTTATACTGCTATTACCTTGAAAGGTACTTAATTTTTGATTTACTTTTATAAAGACATCTTGAAATATATCTTCTGCTAAATGGCTATCTTTCACATACATATATGCCGTTCGTAGAACATCGTTACCATATTTCCTCATTAATGTCTCAATGTCGTAAACCTCTTTCTCTTCGAACATTGATAAGTTCCCCCTATATCCTATTCACACCTATTTGGCGCTTCATCCAAACGATAGTTGCAGTATAAGTATACTATCAAACATTAGACGATGCAATTTAAAAATTAGTTTCATCCAAATTCTTCAATTTACTACAAAAAAGAATGTTGCAATTAATTTGTAGATCATACAATACCTTTAAGGTATCTATGAAGGACTAATTAATCACAACATTCTTAAATTAATATTTATAATATGCTATAATTTTACGGTTTGTATTAGCTATATTTTAGAAACGCTATTAGAAATTTATATGGCTTCATTGGTAGTTAATTGATACAAGCCTTTATAGATACCATTCTTTTCTAATAATTCCTTATGAGTACCACGTTCTTTAATACCTTCTTCTGTGATAACCATAATGTTTTTTGCATTTCTAATCGTTGAAAGCCTATGAGCAATTACAAATGTTGTACGGTTTTTAGCTAATTTCTCTAAGGATTCTTGAACTATTTTTTCACTTTCATTATCAAGTGCTGAAGTAGCCTCATCAAAAATAAGGATTGGTGGATTCTTTAAAAATACTCTCGCAATACTAATTCGCTGTTTTTGACCACCAGATAGCTTTACACCTCTTTGTCCTATATAAGTATTATACCCATCAGGTAGCTCCATTATAAACTCATGGGCATTGGCATTTTTTGCTGCTTCAATAATTTCTTCATCGGTTGCTTCTAATTTACCATAACGAATATTATCCATTACTGAACCTGCAAATAAGTATACATCCTGTTGCACAATACCAATATTTTTACGTAAGGAACGTAATTTAAGATTTTTAATATCAACTCCATCCAGTGTAATTAGTCCTTCCGATGCTTCATAAAATCTTGGAATTAAACTACAAAGAGTTGTTTTTCCTACACCAGAGGATCCAACAAGAGCAACATAATCACCAGCATCCACCTTTAAGTTAATATTTTTGAATACATCATTCTTAGTATCCTTATATTTAAAGGATACATTCTTAAATTCAATATCACCTTTTACTTCATTTAAGGATATGGCATTTTTACTATCTGTAATATCCGGATGAACTTCCATAATATCCATAAATCGATCAAATCCTGTAATACCATTTTGGAATTGCTCTGTAAAGTTAATTAATTTCTTAACTGGTTCTATTATATTATTAATATAAAGTAAGAAGGTTAATAAATCACTTAGTACTATAATATCTTTTACAATTAGGATAGAACCTCCTACTATTACAGCTACATTTATTAGGTTGGTAAATAAGCCTAGTCCTGAGTGAAAAGTAGCCATCTGCCAATAACTATTACGTTTACTTTCAACGAATTTTCCATTTCCTTCGTTGAATTTATTCATTTCCCATTTTTCATTCGCAAAGGATTTTACTACTCGAATACCAGATAGATTATCTTCAATTTGTGAGTTGATTTCCGCAATTCTTTCTCTGTTTTTCTTAAATGCATTGCGCATTCGGTTTCTCATATAATAGGCAAACACAAACATGATAGGAATAAAGGTAAATACAATCAAAGTTAATGGTAAATTAATATTAACTAAAATGATAAACGCACCAACAAATTTAATAATCGATATCACGATGTCTTCCGGACCATGATGTGCTAATTCTGTTATATCAAATAAGTCATTCGTTATCCTAGTCATTAATTGTCCAGTCTTTTGATTGTCATAAAAATTAAAAGATAACTTTTGATAATGCTCAAAGATGTCATTTCTCATATCGTATTCCATCTTAGCACCCATAATATGTCCTTGATATGCAATAAAGAAATTACTTGCTAATTCTAATAGTGCAAGACCTACCATAAATAAGCTTAGTTTAATGATTGAGTTCATTGCATCACTTATTTCATAATTAACTA
The DNA here is from genome assembly GCA_023424235.1 of Bacillota bacterium. GTDB lineage: Bacteria > Bacillota > Clostridia > Lachnospirales > Lachnospiraceae > Anaerocolumna. The sequence goes on along the minus strand of JAFAEB010000051.1, from coordinate 1,345 downwards.
GCAAATCATTGGTAATGTATCGTACTATTAAAGGGTATATTAATGATATCGTTGCCGCAAGTAAAGCAAAAAACATATCAGAAAAGAACAATCCTAAATAGGGCTTATAATAAGATAAGAACTTTTTTAACCTGTAATTCATAACTTCCTCCACTTTAATATAATAACTATAACTGAATTTATACTTAAATATGTTCAAAAGTTAGGTATCCAAAAGATGTAAACATTTTTAGACACCTAACTTTCATTTCTTACTATTTATCTTGATAATTTTGAACACATTTCATATAAGAATTCATCAATATCTTTTGTCATTGATAATGCTTCTGCAATATCATAATTTACATATTTTCCATCACGATATGCTACTACGCGGTTAGAAGCACCACTACATAATAAATCAACTGCTATGGAACCCATTGCAGATGCGTAAACTCTATCTGTACATGTTGGGCTACCACCTCTTTGGATATGTCCAATGATCGTTGCTCTTGTTTCAATACCTGTTGCTTCTTCAATTCTCTTCGCCATTCCATAAGAATCACCAACACCTTCTGCATTGATGATAATGTGATGTTTCTTACCTATGGTTCTTTTATCCCTGATGTTATTGATAATTCTTTCTTCATCATGATCGTAACGCTCATTAATTAATACATCCTCTGCACCATTTGCGATTCCACACCATAATGCAATATATCCAGCATTTCTTCCCATAACTTCAATAATACTACATCTTTCATGAGAAGTTGAAGTATCTCTAACCTTATCAATTGCTTCCATTGCTGTATTTACAGCTGTATCGAACCCTATCGTATAATCAGTACAAGCGATATCCAAATCGATTGTACCTGGTAGTGCAACTGTATTAATGCCTCTTTCAGATAGTCTTAATGCTCCTTTAAAAGAACCATCACCACCAATAACAACTAGTCCATCAATATCGTGCTTTTTAAGGATTTGGGCACCTTTATCTTGACCTTCTGGTGTTGTGAATTCTTTACATCTCGCTGTATATAATATAGTTCCACCTTTATTTATGATATCACATACCGTTGAGTTATCCATCTCAAAGATATCTTCTTCTAATAAGCCATGGTAACCACGTCTAATACCTTTTACTTTAAGACCATTTGCAATAGCAGTTCTAACAACTGCACGGATTGCAGCATTCATACCTGGCGCATCTCCACCGCTAGTTAAGATACCTATTGTCTTTACTTCCTTCGCCATAACTATACCTCCAAAATACTTGTACCTTATTCTAAACCTTTTTTTTCACTTTTTCAATACTCTTTTCTACCACTTTAACATTGTCTTTTGAGTATATGGAATTAAGCTTATC
>JAFAEB010000437.1 GCA_023424235.1 Bacillota bacterium | reverse complement strand
TCTACCATTGTTTGTGGTATATTTCCTATTATCTAAGTATATTATAGCTGGTGTTGCTTTAGGTGGCGTAAAAGAATAAAATAGAATGAATATGCTCTTCTTATGAAACAGTGTTATACTAAGTTTCATAAGAAGAGTTTTTTTGTTCAATACTATCTAAAAAATAATTTTATGATGAAACTTTTTGCTACTCTCATTCATCTAATTAATGTAGCTACAAAGGAGGTAAGTAATGAATAAAGTTAGAGAAGCAATTATTCATCAATTATTGGTTGAGAATTATAATAAATATTATCGTTTGGCATATAGCTATGTACATAACGAAGCAGATGCTATGGATATTGTACAAGAAGGAGCATATAAAGCAATTCTTAAAAGTGATACTCTTAAGAATATTGATTATGCGCAGACTTGGATATATCGAATTATAATTAATGAAGCATTGGAATTTAAAAGAAAGAATCAAAGGGATACGGTAGATATTAAAGAGGATTTAATAATAAATTCGGATTCCTATACTAACTTTGATTTAGAAAGAGCCATAGATGAATTACCAGCTCTCGATAAGACCATTATTAAACTCCGATTTTATGAAGAATTAAAAATAGAACAAATTGCTGATATCACGAATGAGAATATTAATACAATTAAGAGTAGATTATATCGAACTTTAAAGAAGCTAAGGTTAAGCATTGATATGTAAGGAGATAGCTATGAATAATGATAAGAAAATGAATGAGTTAAAGGAGAATTATATAAATGTGAACGTGCCTACTTATGGGTTATTAGAAATGGAAAAGAGAATCTTACAAGCAAAGGAAGATAAGAAAAAAAATAATTTTATTAAGAAGTTAAAGTTAAGTGGGATGATAGCATCTGCAGCGGTAATTAGTTTAATTGTATTGCCTAATTCTAGTCCTCATATAGCAAAAGCCATGGAAAATATTCCCATAATTGGTGATTTCATTCGGGTTGTAACGATCGATGAATATTATGTTGAGGAAGATGGTTATATTGCAGATGTTAAAATACCTGAAATTATTGTCGAGCAAACGGATGATAATATTTATAGAGATTCTGATGTGATCGGAGTGAATAAGGATATAACTGATTATACCAAGGAATTAATTGAAGCATTTAAAGAAGATAGTAAGATAGAAGGAATGAAAAAAGAACTAAATATTTCCTATGAGGTCATAAGTGACACGAGTGATTGGTTTACTCTTAAAATCAATGTTTTAGAAGTAGAAGCTAGTGGTTATGAACATTTTAGATATTATCATATGAATAAAAGTAATCAAAGACGTATGGAACTAAAAGATTTGTTTATTGATAATAGTAATTATGTAGAACGTATTACAAATCTAATAAAAGAGCAAATGCTAGAAAGAATGGAAGATCCTAATAATGTATATTTTATAAAGGAAGGTGACAGTATAGCTTACTTTGAACAGATTCAATCAAATCAGAATTTTTATTTTAATCAGAGTTCGGATTTAGTAATTGCTTTTGATGAATATGAAGTTGCACCTGGTTACATGGGGAGTCAAGAGTTTGTGATTCAAAGAGAGTTATTAGAAGATATTTTAAAATAGATAGTTTACAATCTATTATGTTTTATGATAACATGCTATTTAGATTTGAAAAAAATGGTATAATTATTTTGAATCGAAGTAAATGTATCTATTTTAGGAGGCATACATGGAGATAATTAGTACAACAAAAGCACCAGCTGCAATTGGACCGTATAGTCAAGCATTAGTAGTTAACAATATGCTATATACTTCAGGACAAATTCCGCTAGACCCATTAACAGGACAAGTTGTTGAGGGTGGTATAAAAGAACAAACACTTCAAGTAATGAAAAATCTTGAAGCTATTTTACAGGAAGCAAATACTACGTTCGAAAATGTGGTGAAAACTACATGCTTCTTAGATGATATGACTTACTTTGCTACATTTAATGAAATCTATGCTGCGTACTTTACTAGTAAACCTGCTCGCTCTTGTGTAGCTGTTAGAGAACTGCCAAAAGGTGTTTTAGTTGAAGTCGAAGTGATAGCAATTATTAAATAAGGGATAGAGTCAAAGAGCTGTTACATCTTGTAGCAGTTCTTTTTCTTTTCATTTGAATATATAAAAGTACATAGCTAAGAAGGATTTGGATACTAGTTCCTGTTGCTTTTTTACATTTACATGTTTATGATGAAATATAACATTAAATTACAAATTAATTCATTATGATGATAATTGAAATTATATGTAACATTTATATTTATTGAAATAAATGGGCTTAGACAATAAATATAATAAACTATCAAGAAGAATTGCAAAATCGAGAAGAAAATGGAAGTTGGTAAGGGTATGATTATGGAATTGTATAATAAATTATTAAGCAAAGAGGAAAAGCTTGCAGTTGTTGGACTTGGTTATGTAGGTTTGCCAATCGCAGTTGAATTTTCTAAAAAAATAACAACCATAGGTTTTGATATTAATAAAGATAAAATTGAAAGTTATATAAATGGTGAGGATCCTACAAAAGAAGTTGGTAGTGTGAATATAAAAAAATCAAATGTCTATTTTACATGGAGAGAAGAAAGCTTACAAGAAGCAAAATTTATAATTGTGGCTGTACCAACACCTATTAATAGTGATAAGACTCCTGATTTAGCACCTGTAATTAATGCCTGTCATCTCATAGGTCGTAATATTAAAAAAGGTAGTGTTATCGTTTTTGAATCTACGGTATACCCTGGGGTTACAGAAGATATCTGTGCACCTATTTTAGAAAAGGAATCTGGTTTATTATGTGGACAAGACTTTAAGATTGGTTATTCACCAGAAAGAATTAATCCAGGTGATAAGATTCATACCATCAAAAATATTGTTAAGATAGTTTCTGGCATGGATTATGAAACAAGAGAATTAATTGGAAAAGTATATGAATTAATAATAGATACAGGTGTATATCCCACTGAAAGTATAAAGGTAGCCGAAGCTGCTAAGTTAGTTGAAAATGCACAAAGAGACATAAATATAGCATTTATGAATGAACTTGCCATGGTATTTGAGAAGATGGGAATAAGAACGAAAGAAGTGGTTAATGCAATGAATACCAAATGGAACGCATTAAATTTTACTCCAGGATTAGTTGGTGGTCATTGTATTGGTGTGGATCCCTATTATTTTGTTTATCAAGCGGAACGTTTAGGATATCACTCACAGATAATATTAGCTGGTAGAAAGATAAATGATGATATGGGTAACTTCATTGCTGATATTACTATAAAACAACTAATAAAATCGAATATATTAGTACAACAGGCAAATGTGTACATATTAGGTATTACCTTTAAAGAAAATTGTCCTGATATTCGTAATTCTAAGGTAGAAGATATTATAGGAAGACTTAAGGAGTATGGTGTTTCTGTGAAAATTGTTGATAACGTTGCAGACAAAAATGAAGTTAAGAAGGTATACAATGTAGAGACCATAAAATTAGATGATGTAAAAGATGCGGATTGTATTATTTTTGCGGTCTCACATAGTGAATTTTTAGGATTTAAAATGGAAGATATCAATAAGATGTTTAAAAATTCACCCAATCATGAAAAAGTAATAATCGATGTTAAAAGTATCCTTGATAGCAAAGAGCTACTAAGAGAAGGGTACTTATATTGGAGTTTATAAATTAAGAGGGGTATTGGGTATGATAAAGAAAAGGAAATGGCTTATTACTGCAGGAGTTCTTGTGCTTTTAATTATATTTGCAGTCTACATCTATAAAATGAAGCCGAAAGATAGAGATGTTATTGAAGTTGCTACAAAAAGATACGATGCAACAAATGAAATAAATAAAGCAATGAAGAGACTAAAGGAGAATAAGAAAGCTGAAATTGTTAGTGATATCAAAACCTTAGAGAATATGGTATCACTTACCTTTAGCGGACTTAGCGATCCCAAAAGTAATGAGAAAATCATTGATCTTCTAAGCAAATATAATCGAAAAGCAACCTTTTTTATCCCAGGAATTGGTGGGGCCGAAGACACGAATACAATCAATGCAATTTATTTAAATGAACATAATATTGGAAGTAATACCTTAACAAGTCAAAAACATATGGAAGAACGATCGAAAGAAGAGTTGCTTATTGATTTTACAACAACAAGCCATATTATTGAAAGCTTAGTGAATGTAAAACCTACTATGGTACTATGCAATTCTACGGAATATACCGAGGAAGTTTTAAGTGCAGCATATGCAAGTGGCTATGACTATGTATTAGATAGTAACCATTTTCTTAGCTATCAAAGTTTCACTAGTTATGAGCAAGTTAAAAACTACATAAATAATCTATCAAAAGGTTCTATTATTACAATTAAGTTAGATGGGGTACTTGATGAATTAGAGTATGAAATAGTAGATAAAGATGAACAATTCATTGATAAAGAAGAAGGCATAGATAATCAAGCAGCTATTGATAAACAAGCAACCATTGATAATCATGCTGACATAGAAGAATTTATTAATCTTAGACCGGAGGATAGATTAATTAAAATTGTTGAATGGATTCTTATAGCACTTGATGAAGCAGAGTATCAATCGCTGTCTCCACATGAACTTAAGGCATATTATGATTCGGATTTTGATATAACTTTTGATGATATTAGAAAATCAAATGGCGGTAAGTTATCAAAGGTGTATAAGAAAATAAACACGGATGATACTATGATGGCTTTTTCTTTTCGTGGAATGAAAGAGGATGAAATACTGGATAAGTTGTTAGCTTTATTAAGTAAAAATAGAATAAAGACTACCTTCTTTGTGACCGGTGAAGAAATTATTAATAATCCAAATCGAATTCATGAAATTTTAGATGCTGGTCATCATGTTGAAAATGGTGGAATGACTGGCAAGGACCTTACACAAATGGACTTTAACGAAGTTAGTTTTGAACTATATAAGTGTGGGAAATTACTTAAAGAGATTTATGGCATAGAATCAAAATTATTTATGCCTGTGTATGGTAAGTATAATGATACCGTACTAGAAGCTGCTTCGTCTCTAGGCTATCATGTTGTAACATATAATAAAAATCCAATTGTAAGTGAAGATCAATCCATCGATGAGGTGATGGATTATTACAAAAATGGTTTTAATAAAGGAGAAATTATCTTCTTTAGACTGGATCTATATAAAGATATAGTAGAAATTATGGAGCGTACCTTACAGTTGCTAGATGAGACAAATTATAAAATATATGACATAAAGAGGCTACTAGTACATGATACAGGAGATTATGTGGATAAGAACATCCAATATGTACAAGGAAGTGAAAGCAATATAAAACCAATTACTTCAATAGGCACGATTATTGAAAAAGATAGTATTACAGACCAAATGATTGAGGAACTCAGAAAGAAGAACAATAATAAAAAAGCAAATATTGTTAGGACTGTTTATACAACAGAAAAATCTCTAAGTTTTACCTTCTATGGAATTTCAAATACGGAGGTATTGTTCGAAGTATTAGATAAACTTGATAGGATTGGTGGAAAAGGAACCTTCTTTGTAACGGAAAAAGACATTAAAAACAATCAAGATTCGATTAAACGTATCGCGATTAAGGGGCATGAATTAGGAATTTGCCTATCAATTAATAATGGAAGCGATTATAAATCTATAACAAGAAGTATTTTATTTATTCAAGATGAAGTAATGAAACTAACTGGTAAAAAGCCTACCCTAGTAAGGTACCCTTATGAAGTGAATCTAACAGATGAGATGCTAGAAGGAATTGCAAGTACTGGATGTACTGCAGTTTGGCAGGATATTTCCATAGCTACATCAAAACTTGGTAAGGAGGCTACATTAGATGAGGTTATTAAGGCAACCTTCCATGCTGGTAATCTAACAGTGAAGAGAGGATATATCATCTATTTTCGTATGGATTATTATAATGATAAAGAGTTAATAGGAAATACACTGATGAATATATATAAGAATCGAATTCAAGTGATAGCTTATAATGATGATTCAAGTAATAAAAAATCTTCTTATTCAATTAAAACACTTGGAGCAATTATGGAAGGGAATCAGGTATATAGCTATCCAGTTCTTGAATCCTCCATTCTAGATTCAGTTAAAGAAGAAAGAGCTCCTGGATATTTAGATAAGTTATCACAGGAAGAGCTATTTTATTATATGCAAGGAAGGTACATTGGTACGCCTACGATTAGTAACCAAGCGACACTTCCAGGCTTTCATGATATGGAATTGGCTGAAATGAATAGCAGTGGTAGATTTACGGATGATAAAGTTTTATTTCTGACCTTTGATGATTGGGGTTCTGATAAAACGATTAATCAATTACTCTATGTATTAAAAAAATATAATGTATATGGTACTTTTTATGCTAGAACCAATTATATTGAACATAATCCTAACCTTTTGCGTGCGATTGCCGAGGAGGGGCATGATGTTGGAAGCCATTCAGATGAACATAATCCTTTCGCACTATCTAATAGTACCATTGATGAAATTGATACCTCCATACAATACTATTCCTTAACCAAAGAGGATATTCTTCTTAGAAGTAAGGACTTAACTACATCTTATAATAAACTTAAATCCATAATTGGAGATATTGAAATAGATGGTCTTCCTGCACTTACGAAAACATTTAGACCACCAACTCTTGCTATGAGTAAGGAGGGAATTCATACCATACTAGATAGCGGTTTCTCTTATATTGTAAGTGGAGATTTTAGTAGCCATGATTATGAAGATTCGAATCCATCAACTTTAGTAGACAAATTACTAAATGGATTAACCTTAAAGAATGGTAGTAAAAGAACATTACAAAATGGTAGTGTAATTATACTTCATATGTCCGATGATAATATAAATCCAAGTAATAAAAATGATGTAACTGCTGAGGCGCTTGACATTCTAATTCCTAAGCTATTAGAACAAGGATATCGATTTGCAAAAATTAGTGAATATTTAAATGATGATAGTGGCGAAGTCTATTCGGTTAGTGAGAAATACACAGAGTGGTTTCATGAGTCAAAGAATTTAGAAGAATAAGGAATAAGGGAATCTATGATGAGAATGTTAGAGTTTAAACGGTTTATAAAGAAGTCCCATATAGAAGATAAACTTCTTAATATAAAAGATGATAGAAGGTTATTGTCTAATGTTCCAGATAAGTTAAAGGTAAGAAGTAATGAGGATCGAAGAGGCAATTTAGATGGGGATAAAGTATCAAGTAATATTAATGATTTTATATCGAAAAAGAAAGCTGGAATTCGCTATAAAGTAGATTATTTAGTGAAGGTAGCCTATCATATCGGGAGCAAAAGTCATGAGTTTACATGTAAGGGTATCGATATTTCCATGACTGGAATATTACTGCATATTGAAAATAAAGATCAAGTAAATGAGCTAAAGCTAGCAAATCAAATTCAATTAAAGTTTGAAATAACACCAGGTTCCTTGCCTGAAGGGTTAGAAATGAAAGTTAAAATGAAAGTTTCTTTAGCAAGGACTGTAGAGGGAGAGGATGGCACTTTTTATTGTGGATTTGTATTTAGTAAAGAACTTAGTCAATATTCCTATAAGAAAAAAGATAGAGCTATGCTTATGATATCAAGTATATTACTTTTTGCTATAACCTTATTTATAATACTAATGAGAGCAGAAAGTATTATCTACTTTAAATTTAATAAATGGTTGTATTTGTATAGTATCGTTGCTGCCTTCTTTTTGCTAAGTAGATATTTTTTTGGAGCTCTTTACAAAGTAGAAACAATTGATGCCTCCTTTACACCAGGAGTATCAATTCTAATTCCCTGCTTTAATGAAGAAGAATGGATACAGCGTACGATACTTAGCTGTATCAATCAAGATTACCCTGTAGATAATTTAGAAGTTATTGTTATCGATGACTGCTCGCATGATAAATCAGTTGATAAGATTAAGGAAATCATTGAAAAATTACATAATGAAGCAGAGCAATTTGATACCATAAATCGTGTTAAATTAATTGTTCAAGATAAGAATGCGGGCAAAAGAGAAGCTCTAGCAAAAGGAACCTTAGTAGCGAAACATGAGTTAGTAGTTTTTGTTGATTCAGATAGTTTTCTTGATCCTTTTGCAATTAGAAATCTAGTTCAGCCTTTTAAGGATCCGAAAATGGGTGGGGTAGCTGGTAGAACGGATGTGGCCAATACATACACGAATATATTAACTAAAATGCAATCGGTAAGGTATTATATTGCATTTCGTATTATGAAAGCAGCAGAAGCATATTTTGATGCTGTTACATGTCTATCGGGACCTTTAGCTTGTTACAAAAAGCAAATCATATTAGATAATATGGATAAATGGCTAAACCAAAGTTTTTTAGACCAAAAGGCAACCTTTGGAGATGATAGATCCATGACTAATTTTGTATTGCAAACCCATCGGACAGCTTATCAAGATACTGCAGTATGTCAAACCATTGTCCCAAATAAGTACAAAGTTTTTCTAAAACAACAAATGCGTTGGAAAAGGTCATGGTTACGTGAATCTTTAATAGCCGGAAGTTTTATGTATAAGAAGGAACCCTTTGCCTCACTAACCTTTTATATGGGGCTAGTAGTACCAATAGCAGCACCTATTGTAGTGCTCTATAATTTAGTGTATGTGCCATTCATTCATGGAATATTTCCAAAAGCATTTTTAGTAGGTCTCCTTTTAATGTCGCTATTAATGAGTATGGCACAATTATTACTAAGAAAAAGTTCAACTTGGTTATTTGGTATGGTGTTCTGCTTGTTTTATGAAGCTGTATTATTATGGCAAATGCCTATTGCATGGGTTACATTTTGGAAATCCACTTGGGGGACAAGAATGACACCAAGTGATTTAAAAGAGCAAAGTAAAAAAGATGAAAAAAATAAAAAGAAAAAAGAAAAATTACAAAAGTTAAAAAGAAAAGTGTGATAGATGGAGGGTATATGGCGTTTGTAGCTACAAAGAAGGATAGAAAAAAAATAGTAAGAAGCATTATACAAATGATAATACTAATCCTTATATTCATACTCTTAATTCGTGGATTGTTTGTATTTCGTAAGTATAATCCCTATGATATAAGTGATAAATCAATTGTAACAGGAGAAGATAATGGATTTATAGCAATTTCCTATATTGCTGTCGATAGAGAAGGCAATTCATCTATGATTAGTACCAATCGTCTTAACGAACATTTAAAAGCACTATATGAGAATGGATTTGTTACCATAACACAAGAGGATATTTTAAATTATTATCGCAAAAACATCCCCCTTCCCCAAAAAGCATTATATTTAATGTTTGAAGACGGTAGAAGAGATACTGCAATTTTTGCTCAAAAAATAATGGAGAAATATAATTATATAGGGACCATTCTTAATTATGCTGAAAAACTTACAAATAAGGATTCAAAGTTTTTAAAAGCAAAGGATTTAATAGAATTAAAAGAAAGCACATTTTGGGAGCTTGGAAGTAATGGATATCGTTTATCCTATATTAATGTATTTGACCGTTATAATAATTTTTTAGGTGAGCTTACTTCTCTCGAATATAATAAATTAAGAAAATATTTAGAAAGAAATTATAACCAGTATTTAATGGATTATATTCGTGATGAAAACAATATTCCAATTGAAACCTATAATGAAATGAAGAATCGTATTGATAAGGACTATAATTTAATGAAGAGCATTTATACAAATAAACTTGATGAAATGCCAAAGACATATGTACTTATGCATTCTAATACAGGGCAATTCGGTAATAATGATAAGGTAAGTAGTATTAATGAATCGAATATAAAAAATCTATTTCAAATGAACTTTAATCGTGAGGGATATTCAGTTAATAATCTAGATAATAATCTTTTTGATCTAACTAGAATACAACCTCAATCCTATTGGTATACCAATCATTTACTAATGAGAATTAAGGATGATTTAGGGCAGCCGATTAATTTTTCTTATGGAGATATAGATAAGTTAAAAGATTGGGAAATCGTATCTGGAGCCCCTGAATTTGGGGATTCATATATTGCTTTAACCTCAACTTCACAAGGTAGAGGATTAATTCGTCTCCTTAAGAGTGGTAGCTATGACAATATGATGGTATCTTGTGTATTATCTGGAAATAAGTTGGGTAGACAATCCATCTACTTAAGAGCAGATGAGAATTTGAATCAATATTTATGTGTTTCAATTAGGAACAATCAGTTGTATATTGAGGAAAATGGTGAAATACTGTATCAATATGATCTTGATAAATTTGATGGAGTAAGCTATCAGACCATTGAAGAAAATAGACAAGAAGCTCTACTTTATGAATCACAAGTTATTGCTGAAAGTAAAAGCCTAGTGATTAACCAAAGAAAAATGGATGTTAGTACTGAGTCTGGTGAAGAGAGTGTATTGAATAATACAGTAGATACCAACCTCTATATCCCATCAATATCCATTCATGAACCTGCTATGCGTAAGTTAGAGATCAAGTTAGAAAATAATAAGCTGCAAGTTATGATAGATGGAAAGACAGCAGCAAATCTTCTTGTAAGTAATCTTAATAAGGGTTATTTATTCTTAGAATCAGCTTGGAGTGAATTTGGTTATAGTCAACGTAATATAGCAGATGATGTTTATGATGGTGTTTTTGAAGATTTGCTAATAAAAGATTTAAATGATGTTAATAAAGTATTATATGAAAACCGTATAAAAGGTTTCGATAAAATTATAAATCAAGCTGAAGAAGGATGGATGAAGGTTATTAACTGGTTTATCAAAAACTTATAAGTAAGGGTCGATAATTATATGAAAAAATTAATCATAGGGACAATAATTGCCTTAGTAGGACTAACATTATGTATTCTACTAGTTTACTATTATAAAGAAAACAGTAAGAAAGATAGTAATCTTATTATTGATAATGATATGACAAATCCTCTAGTGGATGGTAATGAACAAGAACTTCAGGGTAATCGTAAATTAACGGTATGGGCCGTTTACTGGGATAGCAATATATTAAATGAAATTTCTAAGATGAAAAGTAGTATTTATGAGTTATGTTATTTTGCGGCTTATTTTGATTCCAATAATAAGCCTTTTATCCCGAATGAGACAAGAGATACGAAGAATGAGATTACATTTAATTTTGATGTTGATGCAATAAGCTATCTAACTTTTGTAAATGATCGTAGAAACCTAGATGGAAGTGCATCTCTTAAAGATACAGATTTGTTATACCGTTTATTATCAAGTAATGAAGATAGAAGTAATCATATTAAAGATCTAATCAAGCTCACAATAAATGGAGATTATGATGGCATTGAAATCGATTATGAAGGAATTAAAAAGGATGAAACCTTATGGGGATATTTTATATTGTTTGTGAAAGAACTTTATGAAGAAGCAAAGAATCATAATCTACTACTACGTGTTTTATTAGAGCCTGGGGTGGAGCTTAAGTCCCTAGAATTTCCGTCTAGTCCAACTTATGTTATGATGTGTTATAATTTATATGGATATGGAACAGAACCTGGACCAAAAGCGAATGGTGAATTTTTATTACAAATGGTAGATAAAATGAAACATTTTCCAGGTAAAGTAGGATTTGCTATTGCCACTGGTGGTTTTGATTTTGATGAAAATGGAACAGTGAGCCAATTAACGAAAGCAAAAGCACAAAGACTTAAGAATCAATATAATGCACTTGAATATCGTGATGAGGAAAGCATGAGTCTTTACTTTAAGTATAAGGATATAAATCAAATCAAACATGAGGTGTGGTATGCAGATGATACAACCCTAGACTATTGGTTTTCAATCATTGAAGAAGCAGGTGATTATAACTTATCCTTATGGAGAGTAGAAAGTAGTAATTAAGCGAATCATAAAATCAAAATTAATTATAAAAGTTAGTATCTCTTAGGTTTAAAATTGTAAGCTGCAACATAAGAATAAGTAAGTAATGGGTAAATTCTAAAGGTTGTATTTCGATGAAAAACGTTATCATAATTCAAGTAGTATCCAAGAAAAAACTAATGAAGAATGTAATCTTGTTATTATCCTCTATGCTGTTCTTATATATGGTTATAAGTATATATTTTACAAAACATTTCTTTTTTAATACTAGTATTAATGGCGTTGATGTTTCCTTACGCTCCAATGATCGGATACAGGCTCAGATTGAAGGATTTATTAAAGATTATGAGTTAGAGTTAATCGAAAGAGATAATCAAAGAGATAAAATCACTGGTAAGGACATCGAACTTGGATATGATAAAAATGTTAATTTTAAAGGAATTCTAAAAAAACAGAAACCATTAAATTGGTTTAGCTCTTTATTTTGTGAAAGAAAATATTATATAAAAGATCTTTATTCATTTAATCGAAAAATGGTGAATGATAAAGTAAGTGAATTACATTGTTTAACTCGAAAAATAATAGAGCCAAAAAACGTTAGATTCCTTTATTCAAATGGTAGTTATATTGTAGTAAAAGAAGTAGAAGGAAATAAAATTAGGAAAGATAAATTAATCGAAACCGTTATAGTTAGTATATTAAATGGTAAAAGGAAGTTAAATTTATTGGATAAGGAATGCTATGAAGAACCTAAGTATCGTTTAAACTCTGAAAAAACATTTAGAAGCAATAATTTACTCAATAAGTATGTTGGAAGCATTATTCAATACAATTTCGGTAACCTACATGAAGTGGTAGATAAAAAATTGATTCCTTCATGGATCATAGTAGACGATAATTTAGACGTAACTATAAGTAAAAAGGAAGTTGAAAAATATATATATGATTTAAGCAAAAAATATGATACAGTTGGTATAACAAGAAGCTTTCATACTTCAACAGGAAAGGATATCCTTATTAAAGGTGGACTCTATGGTTGGAAGATTAATCAAGAAGCGGAAGCTTTAGCATTAATCGAACGAATTAAAGAAGGTATGACTTATGAAACGGAACCTATTTATAGTCAAAGAGCTAAGTCTAGAGACTTAAATTAAATTGGTAATACATATGTAGAAATTAACATTACAAAACAACATGTATGGTTTTATATAAATGGGAAGCTGATTATTGAGGGCCCAGTTGTAACTGGAAATCCCAATAGAGGAAATAGTACTGTTGTAGGTACG
>JAFAEB010000417.1 GCA_023424235.1 Bacillota bacterium | reverse complement strand
ATGGCACACAGCATAAGTAATGCGTGTATTTATATTTTCTTGGCAGTCCTAAATGTAATTTAAGATGAGGCAATATAGAAAGTAGAGAACTCATTGAGTAAAGCGGGTAAAATGTTACTCAACTTTATAACTTCAAAATATACTACGTTGTGTACTTTACAAGTCAACCTATTACTTAATTAATAGAGTAAGAAAAGTAAATATTTCAAATCAGACCTCGGATTAAGGCCTCTTATTAAAGAAACATTTTTTTACTTAATACATAGATATTGTTATTATCTCATTTCCCTCATATCATCTCGATAAGTTTCAGACATCCAATTTTTTTTATGACAAGATGGACATTTTAGATATTTTCCACGTTTTCCCCCGTTTAGTGAAGCAAGAAAACCCTAGACTTTTATAAAGACAAGTTAATTGAAATTTAGATAGATCCGTTTCAGTGTAAATGCGTCGTCCTCCTTCACTAAGGTCACTTGGACTGATGATTCCTTCTTGATCATAATATTGAACAGTTCGTACATTTACATTACATAAGGAAGCAATTTCTCCAGTCATAAATGTTCTCATTTTTTATTCTCCTTTTCGCTTTTATAAACATTATATATGATTACGTAGCGTTATAAGCAAGTGATTACGTATGATGATTTTTTAGAAATATATAAATAATTGCTTTTCCAATCATTATTATAGTATCATACAATATTTATTAGGAAAAGGGAATCAAGAAAATTATCGCAAGACAGGAAAGGTTTTGTATCGGTTAAATAAATAAAAAAGGGACTTTTGCATATATCTTTTAGATAATTTGCAAGTCCCTTTTTTCACCCATAGACTTTATAGAAAGTATTAATTTTATGTGATTACTACTTTTTAATTAATTCAACAGCTACTGGAATGGATGCTTCCACTGTTTCCCCAGCTAATAACTTCATGGCTGTTTCAACAGCTGTCTGGCCCATTAAATCTGGTTTTTGAGCAACGGTAGCTGCCATCTTACCTTCTGTAACAGCTGCTTTAGCATCATCAGTTGCATCAAAACCAACAACTACGATTTCTTTATTTGAAGAAGCGATTGCTTCAATCGCACCAAGAGCCATTTCGTCATTGTGAGCAAACACACCAACAATATCACTATTTGCTTGTAAAATATTCTCCATTACGGTTAGACCTTCTGCACGGTTAAAATTAGCTGTTTGGCTTGATACAACATCGAAAGAAGTATCTGCAATTTCATGGAAACCAGCACCACGGTCTATGGTAGCAGATGCTCCAGGAACACCTTGTAGTTCAGCAACTTTTGCGCCTTCACCAACTAGCTCCAATAGATATTCAGTAGCCATTTTAGCACCTGCAACATTATCGGAAGCAATTTGGCTAGATACTTCAACACCATTTACAACACGGTCTACAGAGATTACTTTAATACCTTTATCAATTGCTTCTTCAACAGCAGGAGCAACAGCATCAGAATCAACTGGGTTAACAATTAATACACCAACATTTTTAGAAATTAAATCTTCAATATCACTAGTTTGTTTTGCAACATCATCACCTGCATCAACGACTACCAATTCAATATTATTGGCTTTGGCAGCGGTTTTTGCTCCTTCTGTTAAAGTAACGAAGAAAGGATTATTTAGAGTTGATACAGAAAGACCTACCTTTTGTGAAATGTTATTATTGTTATTGCTGTTATCCGTATTATTGTTGTTACCCGTATTATTGTTTGTTTGGCCATTATTATTGGTATTATCATTTGTACCATTGTTATTTCCACTACAAGCGACCATGAATACCATCATTAATGCTATAAATAATGAAACGATAACCTTTTTTGCTTTCATTGTTTTCTCCTTTTCCTATTTAGGTTTATATGGTTTTAATAGCAATGTGCATAGAAGAGTAATAAATTCTATACAGGTATTTATATAAAAGCGAAAGCCTTTATAACAATAAATTTAACGTTTTCTGTCTGAGAGAACCGCGATTAAGATAACTAAGCCTTTTGTAACATCTTGATAGTAAGAGGATATACCAAGAATATTTAAACCATTGTTTAGTACTGCAATAATTAGAACACCGATTAAGGTTCCATACATCTTACCACGACCACCATTCATGCTTGTACCACCAAGAGCAACAGCAGCTATCGCATCTAACTCATAGCCAGAACCAAGGGTTGGTTGAGCGGAGTTTAATCTGGATAGTAAAATTAAACCGGCTAGAGCTGACATAACACCAGATATCATATAGGCCATAATTTTTGTTTTTGTAATATTTACACCAGCAAGTTTGGCTGATTTCCAGTTACTACCTACAGAATAGATACGACGACCAAAAGTTGTTTTAGTAAGTAAGAACATGAAGAGTATAAATACTAAAAATAAAAGGATTACAGGTACTGGGATACCAAGTATAGTTCCTTTACCAATGAGCTTTAAAAGCGGACTATTACCTAAAGCAGATATCGGTTTTCCATTGGTATAAATCATCGTAACACCGCGGTATACAGTCATAGTTATTAAGGTTGCAATGAAGGGTTGTAATCTACCTTTTGTAACTAGTAAACCACTGAGTAAACCGAGTACTGCACCAAAAATTAAAGCAAGTAGGAGAGCTAGTCCCACAGGAAGACCACCTTTAATCATCCCTGCGGTTAAGGCCGTTGTTAATGCTAATAGTGATCCTACAGAAAGGTCAATACCGCCAGTTAATATAACAAAGGTCATACCGAATGCTATCAAACCATTAATGGAAGATTGACGTAAGAGGGATAGAAAATTATTAACGGTTCTAAATTCTGGGCTCACAATACTGATGCCAATAATAAGTAATATTAAGGCAATTAAAGCTCCAAAATCTTGTAAATAGTATGATAGTTTCTTTTTATTCTCATTCATTAGATTGTACCCCCTGTTGCTAAAGTCATTATTTTTTCTTGGTCTGCGCCTTCTCTTGGTATAATTCCTTGAATTTGTCCTTCACGTATAACCATAATACGATCACTCATACCTAATATTTCAGGAAGCTCTGAAGAGACCATAATAATTGCTACACCTTGGCTTGCCAACTCATTAATAATATTATATATTTCCTTTTTTGCACCAATATCTACACCCCTAGTTGGTTCGTCTAGAATAAGAATTTTTGGATTTGTGTAAATCCATTTAGCAAAGACTACCTTTTGTTGATTACCACCACTTAAATTTATGCATTCATGTTGTGGACCAAAGCATCTTATTCTAAGTTCTTTAATTGCTTTAGTTATAAGCTCATTTTCTGATTTTTTACTTAGTATGCCTTGACTATTGGATATTCGGTCTAGATTAGTTAGTGAGATGTTATTCTGGATAGTCTCATCTAGCATAAGACCTTCACTTTTTCTATCCTCTGTAATAAATCCGA
>JAFAEB010000379.1 GCA_023424235.1 Bacillota bacterium | reverse complement strand
GCTAAGATGACATCAGAAAATGGTGCATTTGTAACTTTTGACTGGATTGGAAGACTTGATATGTTCTATGAACAAGTAAAAGAAGTTATACCTACTTATGACTTAAGATATGCAAATCCAGTTGGCCCTACAGGTAATATCCGTACTTTATCTAAAGTTACAAATTTTGGTACAGCAGTTGCAAAAGGAAAGAATGAAGAACTAGCATTAAAATTACTTGATTATTTAACAAGTCCTTCTGGTAGTGAATTAATTACTTTAGGTATTGAAGGTGAACATTATGTAATTGATGAAAATGGTAAAGTAACATATCCAAATATTACTGATGTTGAAAAAGTTGAAATTACTACATTAGAAGAAAGATATGGCGCATGGATTGAAGGTATGTATGTAAAAGTTGATCCAAGAAGTTCATATTTTAACTATACTGAAAAGGAACAAGAAGCTCAAGATAAGATTAATAATGGTATGCATTATGAAGCTCTTGATCCACAGTTAAAGTTTAATGATGAAGAAACATCTGAAATGGTTGAGCTTACAACTAATATTTTAAAAGCAAGTTCTGAGTTTGCAGTACAATATGTACTTGATAAGAACTTTGGCGATACACAATGGAATGAGTGGTTAGAAACTGCTAATAAGTTAAATGCATCAAGACTTGAAGCTATCTATAATGCAGCTCAAGCAAGATATGATGCAAATTAATATTAATTAATTAAGAAATAGAGAAAAGTATTTATACTTTTAGTATTATACTTTTCTCTAAGTTCTTTCAAATCAAGCGGATAATTATATTCCACATGGTCAGTGAGCTGACCTTAGCTACATGCTGTTAACATAATAATGTAGAATGAGGTAATAAATATGGAAAATGTTTCTGGTCAATTAAAGACAAAGAAAAAAATTAGCTTTAAAAAAGTATTTCATCATATAAAAAGAGATAAACAATTATTAATAATATTCTTACCATGTCTTCTTTTTTATGCTATATTTCGTTATGGTCCTATGTTTGGTTTAGTAATGTCCTTTCAAGATTATGGGATTTTTCTAGGCTATTTCAAAAGTCCTTGGGTAGGTTTTAAACACTTTATTAATTTTTTCACAGGTAATGATTTTCTTCTATTATTTAAGAATACATTCTTATTAGGATTATATTCATTACTTTGGACATTCCCCTTCCCAATTATTTTTGCTATATTTTTGAATGAAGTGCGTAATGCAAAATTTAAAAAATCCATTCAAACAATAAGCTTTTTACCTTCTTTTCTTTCGGTAGTTATCGTAAGTAGTATGGTAATTGACTTTCTTTCACCAAGTAAAGGTCTTATCAATTCAATTATTGGGGCTCTTGGATTCGAACCAAAATATTTCATTATTGATCCAAAATGGTTTAGAACCATATATATTGCTTCTGATATATGGACTTCAATGGGTTACGGTGCAATTATTTATTTAGCTGCTATAGCAGGTGTAGATCAAGCATTATATGAAGCAGCAAGAGTAGACGGATGCGGTAGATTAAAAGCCATCTGGTATATTACACTTCCAAGTATACTACCAACGATCACTACCATGTTTATTATTAGGTCTGGTTCTATGTTTAGTGTAGGATATGAAAAAGTTCTTTTACTTTACACTCCAACTACATATAAAGTTGCCGATGTATTCTCCACCTATGTTTATAGAAAAGGTTTATTAGAAGCTAATTATAGTTATGCTGCTGCTGTAGGACTTTTTGAATCAGTTGTTGCGCTTGTTATGTTATTATTAAGTAATAAATTAAGCAAAAAATTAACTGAGAATAGTTTATGGTAGAAGGAGGGTACATCAATGAAAAAGAAAATAACTTTATTTGATATAATAGTTGGAATTTTTATGATATTAGTAGGTCTTGTAATACTTTACCCGATTTTATATGTTGTGTCTGTATCATTTAGTGATACCGCTTCTATTGTACAAAATAAAATTACCTTTTATCCTAAGGGTTTTAATTTGGAATCATATAAAATGATATTAAAAGATAACAGAATACCAAGGGCATATCTTTATACAATCATTTATACAGCAGCAGGTACTTTTGTTAATCTATTAATGACCTGCTTAGGAGCATATCCACTTTCAAAAAAGACTTTCTTTGGTAGAAAGTTTTTTGTAACAGCTATCGTTTTAACTATGTTCTTTAGTGGTGGTATGATACCTACTTTCATTGTTGTTCAAAAACTTAAATTAGTTAATAGTATATGGGCATTGATTCTTCCAAATGCTATATGGACAACTCAACTTTTAATACTAAAAAGTTTTTATGAAAACATACCTTCATCCTTGTATGAAGCAGCTATTGTAGATGGAGCTTCTGAGTATAGAATATTATTCCAAATAATTTTACCAATATCAAAACCGGCTCTTGCTTCCATCGCTTTATTTTACTTTATGGGTCACTGGAATAGTTACTTTATACCATTAATTTATTTAAATGACCTAGATAAATTACCATTACAAGTAATTTTAAGAGATATGCTTATTAATAATACAGCAACTGACTCTAATATTATGACAACCTCCAAATTAACTCCGGAAGGATTGAAAAATGCTACCATATTTATATCAATGGTTCCAGTATTAATCATTTATCCTTTTGTTCAAAAGTATTTTGCAAAAGGTATTATGTTAGGTTCCGTGAAAGGTTAAATAATTTTATTTCATAGGAGGATGGTTACATGAATATTTTAGTCTCAATTCCAAAAGGTTCTGTTAGAGATACCTTTATTCCAGAAGATGTAGTACAACGAATTAACTCTATGGGAAATGTAGTTTGGAATGATACAGAATCGAATTGGACGTCTTTAGAATTACAAGAAAAACTAAGAGATATCGATGTTTGTATATGCGGATGGGGTAGTAATGCATTTAATGAGGATGCACTAAAGTATGCTGACCACTTAAAAATAGTAGCTCATACAGGTGGTTCCGCATCGAAGTTTATTACAAAAGAGTTATTTGAACGAGGTATAAGAGTTATTAGTGGAAATTGGTTTTTTGCTCAGTCTCTTGCAGAAGGAACACTAGCCTATATGCTTAGTTCATTACGTGATATACCATACTATAATAATGAAGTTCATGAAGGCAGATGGCATAACTATAATTATTATAACGAAGGAATATTAGACCAAACCGTTGGTTTAATCGGGTTTGGTATGACTGCTCAGATTTTAGTTTCTATGCTAAAACCCTTTAATGTTAAGATTAAGGTTTTTTCAGAACATAAGTCAGATGATATTTATAAGGAATATGGGGTAGAAAAAGCAACGCTAGAAGAAATTGTTACCACATGTAAGATCATATCCATACATATGGCTCAAAGAGAAGATACTTACCACATCATTAATAAAGAGATACTGAGAAAAATACCGGATGGAAGTATTCTTATTAATACTTCAAGAGGAAGCCTGATTGATGAAGAAGCATTAGCAGATGAACTTATTACTGGAAGAATTAAAGCAGCGCTTGATGTTTATGAGATTGAACCATTACCAATGAACAGTAGGTTAAAAGGATTAAAAAATGTAGTCCTAATACCGCATATGGGGGGGCCTACCATTGATAGAAGGAAAAGTTGCACTTTAGGTATACTAGACGATATAGGAAGATTTGACAAAGGAGAAAAGCTGTTATACGAGCTTAATTTGGAATATATAGACAGAATGACTAGATAAGTAAATAAAACATAATTAAATTTGACTATTATAAACAAATCAGTTACAATGTTAATTGTTAAATAATACTGAAATTAGGGTAGGTTATAATATGAAAAATGATGTTTTTGATAAGACTTTGCTAAAGTTATTCATGATTTTATTGCTTGCTATTTCTATTATGTTTGTTTCTAATTACTATATTTACAAAAGCTCAATGAATGCAATGTTTGAACAAGCTGAAACGAATAATAAGCTTGTTGTTAACGGCATTATTCAATCGTTGGAAGAAAGCTTTAAAGAAATTAATGATGTTATTTATACCGTGGGAACATTACCATATAAAATATATGATTCCAATGGACATGATAATATTAATATGAAAAATGCCTACCTTTTAATGAAAAATGTAAATCAGATTATATCACAGGACTACATACACGATTTTATAATATATTTTAAAAATTCTGACTTAGTATTAACATTAAGTGGTACAGAAAGTTTTAATAGTATATTTACAAAAAAGTATAAGAATAGTAGTTATGCTCCAGAATACTGGAGAAACTATGCTGTAACTAGGCATCCTATGAAGATTATACCATCAGCATACTATAAAGATGTGTGGTCTTCTAATGGAACAACGAAAAACTTACTTGCAATTGTTGCATCTAATCAGATTAATTACTCATTAGGAAATATTGTTGTTTTTGTTGATTTAGCAAAGCTTTATGATAAAGTTAATGAAAGTACAATGATGCCTGGAACATCACTTATCGTACTTGATAAGGATAAAAATGTTATTATTAGCACAGATGGTAATTATAATTTAGATGGATTAGAAAGTATTTTCTTTGATACAAGTAATAGAAATACGATTCAAAAGGGTGATTATAACTATCATATAGTAAGGTCGGACTATAACTCTTTTACTTATATTAACAAAGTACCCTATGGCTACGAAGGATATTTATCTACGATTAAACTAAATAAATTTATTTTGTTTATGACAACGATAGTTGGTGTTGTAATTTCACTTCTTCTAAGTATTTATATTTATAGTCCAGTGAAAAAAATATTATGGCTTGTAGGTATGAAGGATGGGAATAAGAATCAAAATAAGTATACATATATCTATAACAGCATAGAAAAAATGCAGTTAGAGAATAAACTCATTAGTAGTAGGATGGATAATGTTCGTGAAGAGGTAATGCGAAGTATATTTTTTAAAATGATAGATGATATCACATTTTATAAAGATATGAAAGATCAAATTGACACCTATTTTAAAGCAATTTTTTTCAATAGACAGTTTCTTATGGTAGGTTTTGACCTTTTAAGTACAAGTAAGTTGAAAAACGTGGATGATGATAGTGTAGAAATTATGCCTGATATGATACGGAAAGAAATCGAAATTTCCCTTGAGAAAATCGGAAATGGTAATTGCTCAGTTGTTGTTTTCTATATGGAAAATATGCAACTAGTTGCACTAGTTGGTGTTAAAGAGCAAGTTAAACGTTCAAAATTATTAAATGAAATAGATGCTGTAAAAGAACAGCTTCAAAAAACAGTATTATCCAATTACACCGTTTTAGTAGCAGTTAGTAAGTTTTATACAGAACCTCAAAATTGTAAAGAGGCTTTTGAAGAAATTAAATTATGTTTTGCTTATCGTACCATTAAGAATACAAAAACATTAATTGATTTGGAAAAAAATGAATACAGTTATGACGTATATATGCCTCTAAATTTTGATGAAAAATTAACTAATTACATTTTAAGTGGTAATGCAAGCGAAAGCTTAAATCTCATTCAACAGGTAATCGATACAAATGTATCTAATAATGTTAGTAATATTAAGTTCCAATTCATAATTGATAATATCTTTAACAATATGGTTAACATATTAGTACATTTAAATGTGGATAGGGAGGAGTTGTTATTAATAGAAAAAGAGTTTCGAAGTAAAGCGAAGAATTTCAACAATCATTCTAAAATTTATGAATACTTTGAAAATTTGGTAGAGATTACGGATAAAAAAATTAATTCCAATAATCAAAGTAAATTAAATAAAGATCTACTGTTGCAATATATCAATACCCATTATGCAGAAAATCTTTATTTAGATAAAATGGCAGATGAATTTAATACAACACCTAAGTATTTTTCTAACTTTTTCAAAAAAGCATTTGGTATAAATTTCGTTGAATATCTGAATAAAATAAGAATATCTCATGCGAAGGAGATGCTAAAGTGTTCTGATATACCGGTAAATGAAATAGGTGAAAAAGTAGGATATTTAAATCCTAGTACCTTTGCTAGTACATTTAAGAAGTATAGTGGTATTACACCATCTGAGTTTCGTAAACATATAAGAGTTAGTAATATACCACCAGATCTTTTTAAGTAAATTATAATAGAGTTTCACACTTAGAAAGAAGTTAAGTACAGGTTAGTATAGATGAGAGGAGTTAGCTTAACTTATGAGAGAGAGAAATTCTCAAAAGTCAAAAGAAGATATTTTAAAAGCTGCTGAGATATTATTTGCAGAAAAGGGAATCTATGGAACTCGAGTAGATGATATTGCAAAAGAAGCAGATATTAATAAACGAATGATTTATGAGTACTATGGAAGTAAAGAAGAGCTATATAAAGCTGTATTAGTTACTGTATATGGAAGACTTAGTAATCTAGAACTGGGAATTTTAACAGATAAGACAAATCCTATTAATGCAATTAAAAAGCTTATAGAAATGTACTTTGTTTTCTTAAAAGAAAATCCTACCTACGTAAACCTTTTGCAATGGGAAAATCTAAATAAGGGGCAGTATATCAAAGATACTAATTTTACAGGTATTAAGGACCCAACTCTAGAACTTTTAAGAAAGATTATTAGTAAAGGAAAGGCAGAAGGAGCTTTTAGACAAGAAGTAGATACGGAACAAATCATTGTATCTTTATTAACCTATTGTTTTTCTTATTTTTCAAATCGATATACATTGTCAAAACTATTAGATAAAAAATTAGATGATAATGAAAATATTACAAAACGTATTGAACATGTTACATCTATGTTTCTAACATATTTATGTAAGTAGAAGGAGTTGACATTGTGGGTAAGTATTAAATTATACTTCTTTATTTAAGTATAACTTAATGTGTTGTATTTTTTTGTTAATTAGTAACTAACTAGTTACTTACATAATGATATAGGAAGGAAAGAGGAAAATTTATGTGGAATGAAGAATTACTAGATATAAAATTGTCTGAACCATCAAGTAAGTTGATTGAAGATATGTCAAAGATTGAAGGCGATATTATAATACTCGGAGCTGGAGGTAAGATGGGTCCTACACTAGCTCTACTAGCGAAAAATGCAATTAAAGCTGCAAAGGTTAATAAAAAAGTTATTGCTGTCTCTCGCTTTACGGATCCAGTTGTTGTTAAGTTAATGAAGGATAATGAAATTGAAACGATCAGTGTAGATTTAATGAAAGCTGGTGCTTTTGATCAGTTGCCTGAAGTTCCTAATGTAATCTATATGGCTGGCCGTAAGTTTGGGACAGATGGGCAAGAAGCTGCGACTTGGGCGATGAATGCTTGGTTACCTACATTAGTTGCCGAGAAGTATAAAAACTCTAAAATCGTGGTATTTTCATCCGGTAATATTTATCCAATGATGCCTGTATATAGCTGAGCTACGGAAAAAGTAAAGCCAACACCGATTGGAGATTATGCTATGTCTTGTTTAGCAAGAGAGCGTATGTTTGAGTATGGCTCCAATGAATATGGTACCGAAGTATTTTTATATCGATTAAATTATGCAGTAGACCTAAGATATGGTGTACTTCATGATCTTGCTACTAATATTATGGAAGGCAAAGCAATCAGTCTTGCAACTACTTGCTTTAACTGTATCTGGCAAGGTGATGCAAATGAAATAGCACTACGTGCTTTATTACATACAGGTAGTCCTGCTGTAAAAATGAATATTACTGGACCTGAGACTGTGTCTGTACGTCATGCAGCGACAGAACTTGGTAAGTTACTTGGTAAAGAACCAATATTTGAAGGAGAAGAACAAGAAAATGCATTCCTAAACAATGCAAGTTTAGCGATGGAGACCTTTGGTTATCCAACAGTATCTCTTAATACCTTAATTCGCTGGCAAGCAGAATGGATTTTGGATGGTGGACGCTCCTTAGGTAAACCTACTCATTTTGAAGAAAGAAAGGGGAATTTCTAATGAATCGACATGAAAGAGCATTACTTAAATTTAGTGAAGGTACATTTATACCAGCCCATCCTTTAGCACTAACAGCTGATAGAAAATTAGATGAAAAAAGACAGAGAATGTTAACCCGCTATTATCTTGATGCAGGTGTAGGTGGTTTAGCAGTAGCGGTGCATACAACACAATTTGAAATCAGAGATCCAGAAATTATGTTATTTGAACCAGTATTAAAACTAGCCGTGGAAGAAATAGATGCTTATGAAAAGAAGACAGGAAAGGTAATTGTTCGAATTGCAGGTGTTTGTGGACCCTGTGAACAGGCAGTTGAAGAAGCTAGGATTGCTTTAAACTTAGGGTATGATGCAGTTTTACTTAGTCCAGGTGGTTTAAATCATTTGCCAGAAGAAGAACTATTAAAGCGTTGTGAAGCAGTTGCTAGTATTATTCCAGTAGTAGGTTTCTACTTACAAACGTCTGTTGGAGGAAGAGTATTTACCTTTGATTATTGGCAAAAGTTTTGTGAAATTGAAAATGTTATTGGTATAAAGAGTGCACCTTTTAATCGTTATCAAACTCTAGATGTCGTTAGAGCTTTAGCCTGTTCTAAAAGAGCAGATAAAATAACTTTATATACTGGTAATGATGATAATATCGTACTAGATCTTTTAACGAAATACAAATTTACGATTGACGGTGTTACATATGAAAAAGGCTTTGTTGGAGGATTATTAGGACATTGGTCAGTATGGGCTAACACTGCGGTTAAAATGTTTGAGATGCTTAGAGAAGCTTCGAAAGAAGAATATATGAAAGCTGATTTATTAACACTTGCAATGGAAGTAACAGATTGTAATGCAGCTTTTTTTGATACTGCCAATGGATTTAAGGGATGTATTGCAGGGCTTCATCAAGTGTTAAAAAGACAAGGTTTAATGGAAGGCATCTGGTGTTTAAATGAGGAGGAGACCTTATCACCTGGTCAACTAGAAGAAATCGAGCGAGTGTATCGTTTATATCCGCATCTAAATGATGATGAATTTATAAAAAATAATATTGAAAATTGGTATTAATTTTAATTATTATTCGATTGATAAATGAATAGTTCAATTTTATAAATAGATAATAGTTCTATATAGATTAGGAGCAAATAATCTATGCTGTAGCATTTTGTGGAATATGAATAGAGAGGATTACGGTGAGGATTCTATGAATATTGGTGATTTAAAAAAGAAGGTATTAACTGCTATTGATGAAAATCGTGAAAAGATAATTCATGTTGGGGAAACCATATTAAGTCATCCTGAGTTAGGATATAAAGAAGTAAAAACATCCAGCTTTATAAAAGAGATATTTGATTCCCTACAATTAGAATATGAAGATTCTTTAGCCATTACAGGTATAAAAGCCAGACTAAAAGGCAGAAGTAGTAAACTTAAAATTGCAGTAATAGGTGAAATGGATGCTGTAATAAGTCCCTTGAATCCCAATGCAGATATCCTTACAGGAGCCTCACATTCATGCGGTCATAATGCACAAGTTGCAACTATGATTGGAGTTGCTTATGGTCTTATAGAAAGTAAAATTATGGGCGAACTTGATGGTGACATAGCTTTTATGGCAGTTCCAGCAGAAGAGTTTGTAGAATTAGAATATCGAGAACATCTAAAAAATAGTGGCAAAATCGAGTTCTTTGGTGGAAAACAGGAATTAATTCGATTAGGTGCTTTTGATGATATTGATATGGCTATGATGGTCCATTCTCATGGAGGAACTAGGGAAAGAAAAGTATTTATTCATGGTGGTGGTTCTGGATTTGTTGGTAAAACAGTTCGGTTTGTTGGCAAAGAAGCTCATGCAGGTGGAGCACCTTATGAGGGAATTAATGCACTTAATGCTGCGATGATGGCTATGATGGGAATTCATACTCAGAGAGAAGTATTTAAGGATGAAGATGGCATTCGCGTACATCCAATTATTACTAAGGGTGGAGACCTTGTTAATATTGTACCAGCAGACGTTAGGATGGAGACTTATGTTAGAGGCAAAAGCGTGAATGCTATTTTAAATGCTAATAAATTAGTGAATCGAGCAATTAAAGC
>JAFAEB010000317.1 GCA_023424235.1 Bacillota bacterium | reverse complement strand
TGGTGTCTCCAATCAGATAAGGATTAACCGCACATGCTCCATAGCCTAATAGACAGGCAAAATGATGAACTTCTCTCGGTTCTGCACTTTCTAAAATCATTGCAACTGCGGTACGTTTCTTGGTACGTACTAAATGCTGCTGCATAGCTGATACAGCAAGTAAGGATGGAATTGCTACATGGTTTTCATCCACTCCACGATCCGATAAGATTAAGATATTTGCTCCATCTTTATAAGCCCTGTCTGCCTCTAAAAAGATATGATCAAGGGCACGTTCTAGGGAGGTGTTTTTATAATAAATAATTGGTATGGTCTCTACCTTAAAACCAGATTTCTTCATGGTCTTAATCTTTAAAAGGTCAGTACTCGTAAGGATTGGATTATTAATTTTAAGCACCTTACAGTTTTCAGCCTTTTCTTCTAATAAATTACCATCTTCACCAATATATACAGAAGTCGATGTAACGATTTCTTCACGTATGGCATCAATTGGTGGATTGGTTACTTGGGCAAATAATTGTCTAAAGTAACTAAATAAAGGAGGATAGTTGTTAGAAAGAATCGGTAATGGATTATCCGCACCCATTGCAGATACTGGCTCATGACCTTCCTTTGCCATTGGTAATATGGTAGTTTTAAAATCCTCATAGGTATATCCAAAGGCTCTTTGAAGTTTTGCAAGTTCTTCACTGCTATATTCCAACACTTTTTTATTGGGTATATGAAGCTCCCTTAATTCGATTAAGTTAGAATCTAACCATTCACCATAAGGGCTTCTACTAGCATATCTATCCTTTAAATCTTCATCATCAATTAATTTACCTTGTACTGTATCTACAAGAAGCATCTTTCCTGGACGAAGTCTTTCTTTTCTAACAATATGTTCAGCAGGAATATCAAGAACACCAACTTCGGATGAAAGGATGAGTTTATCATCATCCGTAATATAGTAACGAGATGGACGTAGTCCATTACGGTCAAGTACTGCTCCCATGATATCTCCATCACTAAAGAGAATGGAGGCTGGACCATCCCAAGGTTCCATCATAGTTGCATAATATTGATAGAAATCCTTTTTCTTTAAGGAAATATTTTGATCCTTACTCCAAGGTTCTGGTATGGTTATCATAACTGCAAGAGGTAATTCCATTCCACTCATTACAAGGAATTCTAAGGTATTATCTAACATAGCTGAATCTGAACCCTCTGTATTTACTACAGGTAGAATTTTATGAAATTCACCAGCTAATTGTTTTGACTCCATTGTTTCCTCACGAGCAATCATTTTATCAACATTACCACGTATGGTATTGATTTCACCATTATGAACAATGAGACGATTTGGATGTGCCCTATTCCAGCTTGGATTGGTGTTGGTACTAAATCTAGAATGTACAATTCCAATAGCAGATTCATAATCCTTATCATGAAGATCCCTATAGAACATTCGTAGCTGCCCAACAAGTAACATTCCTTTATACACAATGGTTCTACTTGATAAAGATACTACGTAGGTATTATCGTTACTTTGTTCAAATACTCTTCTTACAATATATAATTTGCGGTCGAAATCAAGTCCTTTACTTATCTCCTTTGGTCTTTTTACAAAGCCTTGCATAATATAAGGCATACAAGAAAGTGCTTTTTGACCAAGTAATTCTTCATTAATCGGCACACATCTCCATCCAAGAAATTCTAGTCCTTCTTTTTTTACAATTATCTCAAACATTTTTTTCGCTTGATTTCTCTTAAGCTCATCGTTTGGAAAAAAGAACATACCGATGCCGTAATCTCTTTCATTCTCTAACTTTATATTTAATGGTTCCACTGCTTTCTTAAAAAACTTATGAGAGATCTGAAGTAGGATACCTACACCATCACCCGTTTTTCCATCTGCATCTTTACCCGCTCTATGCTCAAGATTTTCAACAATCTTTAATGCATCAGCTACGGTTTCATGGGTTTTTCTACCTTTCATATCCACAACTGCGCCAATACCACAATTATCATGTTCGAATCTTGGATCATAAAGGCCCACTGGAACTCGTTTGCTTTCTTCAAAATTTAGTCTGCTCATTCTCACGCCTCTTTTCTCTTTAAATTTATTACTTCGACGTATCGCCCTATTAAAGCCATAGTCGGCAGTTGTTGATGAGTACTCTCTCTTGTACAAGTTTATTATCTTCTTATTAAATTTATGAAAACTAATTCATATTGCAAATCATCTTAAGGATTTGCTGCATTTTAGGTATAAAAAATAGACGTTCTAGAGATTTTCGCAAAAATCTCCAGAACGCCTTTGTTCTGTTTCGATTATAATACAGATTTTTTATGAACGCAATGATTTTTTATAAATTTATAAATAATTCTACATATACCAATGGCGAATTACTATTTTATATATATGATTAATTAAGGATATATATCAATTAAGTAAACTATGTAAATAACCGATATATAGTTATAAGCTTAATTGAACATCATCATCACTAAGTTAGTGCTTCAAAATATGATATATGTAAATACATAAGCTACATTCACACTATAGTATATAAGCAAATTGTAAAGG
>JAFAEB010000118.1 GCA_023424235.1 Bacillota bacterium | reverse complement strand
GGTGTATCCCCTGCTGTAATCCAGTAATCTAATTGCTTACTATTTCTTACTTCCCACTCTGTACGATTAGAGGCAAAGGTTGCCTTACCAATTGCAGGATTATTCCACAAGAATCCATATCCTTTACTCGAATATAAAAAAGGAACACTTGCTTGAGAATTTCTATGCGCTAATTCTAAGGTGGAGCCCTTTAGGTCAAATAACTCTTGTTGGTATTGCCCCATACCATATAGCTTCTCATCATCATTGGCATCAAAGGAAATGTGTAAACTAAAATCTCCACCAAGGATTGGCCTAAAATTACGTGCCCGAAGTTTTAGGGCTGAACCAGATTGTATTTCTTGTAATAAAAGTTCCTTCTTCTGATTATAAAAAGAGATTCTGCCAAAACCACCCCAAGAGTTATCAATAATACCAGTAATATTACCATTTACTAAGCTAGCAATGGTTTCTTCTTCATTTATGTGAACACTTGCTTTGCTTTCAAAAGCTTTTGGTAAAAGAGCAAACTCCGTATCCATAATATCATTCATCATAACAGATCGAACTCTGATACTATTCTCTCCCCACGCTTCCATAATAAGAAGCTCACCATTGTTTTGAAATACTATTTTTTCATTTTCAATACTAAAATACCCCATATAAAATCCTCCTATTGATATTCTTATTTCATACGATATAATATTATTATACAGGAATTAGTAATTGATTTTATCAGTATATCATCATTAAACTATAACTATTATGTCATCTTAAGAAAGGATTCAATTTTATGAGTCTACCCTTACAATTTAATTTAAAAGAATCCATCCATCATGGAGATGCTCTATACCCAATTGCAGTGCATCATACCATAAATAATGCTGATATCAAACCCATGTTATATACCCATTGGCATGATGAAATTGAATTATTGTATATTGAGAATGGTGAGATGAATTTATCCATTGGAAGCCACACTATGCTTGTTAGCAAAGGGGATTGTGTACTGATTACACCTAACATCTTACACGGTGCTACTTCTCATCAAAATTCACCTTGTACTTTTTATGCCATTGTCTTTCATCCTGAATTTATCAGTAGCAGTGGGAACGATTATATACAACAACGTTTTATAAGTCCCTATCTTACCAAAACAGATATTAGTCATTACATATCTACAGACAACCGGAAAGACCATAGCTTAATATTAAGTAATATTGAAACAATCATAAAAAGTGATGCCAATAGGCAATATTGTTATCAATTAACGGTAAAGAGTGCTCTTCTTACTATCCTATCAAGCTTTATAGCCAATAACCTAGAGAACAAAGATTCCATGAACAGAATTGAACCTCTAAAACACATCCGAATGAAAAAAATACTAACCTTTTTAGAGGAGAACTACCAACAAAAGATAACATTAGCAGACTGGTCTTCTAATCTATCCTTAAGTAGGGAGCAATTTACAAGATTGTTTAAAGAATACTTTAGTCAAAGCCCAATTGAATATCTCATTAACTACCGAATACGAAGAGCTACTTGGTTATTACTACATACTAAAATGCCTATCATAGAAATTGCATTGGATACAGGGTTTGAAAGCGCTAATTACTTTACCATCACCTTTAAAAAGGTGATGAATACAACACCAAAGGCTTATAGAGAGAACTATAGGGAGTCATAAAGATTAGATAAAAGTATATGAAAAAAACTGTAGTCGCTAAACTACAGTTTTTTCATATAGATGTTAATTATTATTATATTATTTATCAAAATAAAATAAGATATAGAACTTATAAGAAGTAGAATTATCTCTTTGCTAATACAGTTTCTTCGTATTCTTTTACTACTTTAAACCAGTCTTCTCTTTGTGGAACATGATTGATTTCACAGAAGTAATTCCATACATCACCAAATGGATATAGTTTTAATTCTTCTTGCATCATCATAAGTTCAGTAAAGTTCTTTTCATTTTGTAGGGCTGCTAATTTATCGTTTGGAGAAAGTAGTGCATAAAGAAGTGCTTTTTGCATATTTCTCATACCAACTACTAGAGCAGATACACGGTTAATACTTGCATCAAAGAAGTCAAGACCGATTAGCACACGATCTAGTGCATTGCAACGAACGATTTCTTTGGCAATTTCTTTGGTTTCATCATCAAAGATTACTACGTGGTCACTATCCCAGCGAATAGGTCTAGTTACATGTAAGGCTAATTTATCAGAGAATAATAACATAGATGGTATTTTATCAGATACCATTTCTGTTGGGTGATAATGTCCATTATCAAGTAAACACAAGATGTTATTCTTTGCAGCATAGCTTAAGTAGAATTCATGAGAACCTACCGTACAAGCTTCATAACCAATACCAAATACTTTAGATTCTACAGCAACATGTACTAAGTTCTTATCATATTCTTGGGATAGAATTTGGTCAAGAGAGTCTTTAAGTCTTTTCCTTGGGCCAAGTCTGTCAGCTGGGATATCTTTAAAACCATCAGGAATCCAGATATTCATTAAGCAATGGGTTCCAAGTTCTTTTGCAAAGTATTCAGATATTTTAAGACAAGCCTTTCCATGATCAATCCAGAACTTACGAATGGATTCATCTTCACTGGATAAGGTTAGTCCGTCAGCTTTTGGATGTGAGAAGTAAGTTGGGTTAAAATCAAGACCTAAGCCTCTTTCTTTTGCAAATTCCACCCATTTAGCAAAATGTTTTGGTTCTAATTTGTCACGATCTACAAATTCACCATCTTCAAAAATCGCATAATTTGCATGTAAGTTAATTCTATGTGTTCCCGGTATTAAGCTAAGTACTTTATCAATATCAGCCATTAATTCTTGTGGGTTTCTTGCTTTTCCTGGGTAGTTACCAGTTGCTTGAATACCACCGGATAAGGCTTGTGCTCCTTCAAAACCAGCAACGTCATCCCCTTGCCAGCAATGCATAGAGATTGATACATTTTTTAATGTTTCTAGTGCTTTGTCTGTGTCTACACCAATATTTTTATAGATTTCTCTTGCAGATTCATATCTTTTAATTGTATTCATTGTAATCCTCCTATTTATCTGATGCTTATCGTTAAGATATATAACTAGTAATTTCTAATAAAGTTAATTCATTTAAAGTTTATTTCATCTAAAGTTTATTTGATTTAAAGCATACATCTTAAAATTCTATTTAAGCTTTTTACCTTAATTTAAATTTATAATGTTACTTATTGTATTTTGTAATTTCAAATGAGTTGAAAACAGCCTCTCTTGCTTCTTCGATACTACCGTATTCATTTGCTTTTAGCATTTGTGCTAAAAGATTACCGATTGCCGTTGCTTCAGTTGGCCCTGCATATACATCCTTTTTCGTACTTTTAGCAGTAAGCTCATTAAGATAAGCTGCATTAGAACCGCCACCAACAATATGAATTCTTTCATATGTCTTACCAGTTATGTCTTCGATTCCCTTTACTGTCTCACGATAGCTATCTGCTAAACTTTGATAGATGCAAGTAGCAAGTTCGCCAACCGTTTTTGGCTCTTCCTGATTACTATTACGCAGATATTCTTTAATCGCTTCTGTCATATTATCTGGGGATAAAAAGCAATCTGCATTCACATCTACTCTTGATTTAAATGAATCTGCCTTCTTAGCCTCTTCACAAAGCATAGCGAAAGAATATTCATCATTTAATTCATGTCTTACAGATTGAATCATCCATAGTCCCATAATGTTTTTCAAATAACGATAGCGATAGTCAAATCCACCTTCATTGGTTAAGTTTGCTCTCATACTATCTAAACTACAATCTGCTTCTTTTCTCTCAATACCCATTAGAGACCAGGTTCCAGAACTAATATACAGATAATTATCATCATTAGCAGGCACAGATAATACAGCTGAACCTGTATCATGAGTTGCAGGTAGTATTACCTCACAGTTAAATCCTACTTCTTCTTGAATTTCTTCTGATAATGTTCCAACTAATGTCTTTGGTGTAGATAATGGTAAAAATATATCTTTTTTATATCCTAACATCTCTATAAGTTCATAATCCCAATTATTTGTTATAGGATTTACAAGCCCAGTAGTAGTTGCATTGCTATACTCAGATTTCTTGTTACCAGTTAATAAAAAGTTAAAGTAATCTGGTACCATAAGTAGTGTTTCTGCTTTTTCTAGGTAATCTGGAGTATTTATTTTAACCGCCATTAATTGATAAATCGTATTAAAGATTTGCTTTTGTATTCCAGTTCTTAAATATAAATCATCCGATGAAATAATTTCATACACTTTCTCATCCATACCAGTTGTGCGTTTATCTCTATATCCTACTGTATCACCAAGAACTTTATTATTAGAATCTAGTAAAACAAAATCTACTCACCAAGTATCAATCCCTAGGCTTGTTGGTATTTTACCAAGTTCCTTACACTTTTTAAGACCAGTTTTTATTTCCTCAAAAAGACGATCATACTCCCAACATAGGTGTCCATTCTTCTTTACTAAGCCATTCTCAAATCGATATATTTCTTCAAGTGTAATCTTTCCATCTACGATGGAGCCTAATATGTGTCTACCACTTGACGCACCAATATCAATTGCTAAATAGTAATTACTCATAAGGTCTTCCTCCTTAATTAAGCTTATCATTATTTTATACCCACTTTATTTATATGCTTATTATATCTTACTACATGTACAAAAATAAGGACGTCATTAATTTAAAATTACGTCCTTATTTGCAATGTCAATTCCATATTATATTCCTAGCAAGCATACATATTATACAATATTTACTACTTAAAATCCATTGTTTATATCCATACTAGAATTCATACTATCCATAGAGTGATTCATGCTGTCCATAGCACTTTCATATGCTATCGTATCCGATGGGTTAAAACCATTTCCTTGCACGTATCCTCCATGATCAAATGGAGTAACAGCTTTCATCGCTTCATCCATGGACCATTGTGAAAACTGGTCAAATTGCTCTTGTTGCATAAAATCCATATGATACCTAGCACTATCAAAGGAATCTATTCCATTAAAGTTATCTTCATGATTCATCATTCCCATCATAAAGCTTTCTGTATCTTTAGGCATATTTTTAAAGAATTCTTTTCTTTCATCCTCAGACATTTGATTCATATTAGCACTCATTTTTTTGCTAAATTCATCATACTGTTCTTTTAACTTATTTATTTTAGGTTGGTAATAAGCAAATAAGCCAAGAGAAATAATAGCACCAACTCCTAATATAATAAATGGTTCCATCCACATAATACACACCTCCTACTATCTTTTTCTTTTGTTTTTACGTTTCGCTGCAGGTCTTAAGGTAATAATAATAAAAGTGCTTATTAAAATAAGTATCGTAATAGCAAAAGAGAGCTCTAATATTTTTTTAGCTATTACTTGAACGAGATGATTTGAGCCTTCCAAG
Source organism: Bacillota bacterium (assembly GCA_023424235.1). Classification (GTDB taxonomy): domain Bacteria; phylum Bacillota; class Clostridia; order Lachnospirales; family Lachnospiraceae; genus Anaerocolumna. The sequence continues at coordinate 10,526 of JAFAEB010000118.1, read as the reverse complement.
CTACGAATTCCTTGTAACAATAAATAAAAAATTACAATACACACACCTCTTCTTTTAAGTTCTTTCTTTTTTATATGACTTGGGAGAGTACGATCAAATACAGAAAAATTAACCTTTCTATCGAGATTTACCCATAGTACACATACGAACAGAGTTGTAAGTATTAATGTTATTAATGTAAATCTACTGTTTACCTCTTTATTAAATAATATTTTTAAGACAAGTCCATTGGCTATAGCAATAATAAAAAACATCGGTATATATCGTAAAGCAAAGCTATCTAGAGCTCTTACACTCTTCTTAAGATTTGCTGTAGTCATGTAATTTTTAATAATCTCCATATGATTTCTTCCTATTCCTATATGTATTTTTCTATTAATTTTTCTTGATTTTATCATACCTAGTACTTTTTTTCTACTAGCTAACCTACTTTACTTAAGAATCAACCAAGCCTTCACCTAAACTTGTATTTTATAATACTCTTTTTTTGGATATTTAATGAAATATGCAAAGACTAGATTGACAATCTTAATTAAGGAGATTATATATGGATCGTTTATTACAAAAAAGATTACAAGAAAAATTAGTTCAACTAAAAGAATCTGATAAAGCAGAACCAATTAGAGCAGATGGCTGTGGTGCACTCACATCCTTCATATTTTCAAGAAGTTTATTCCAAATTATACTATTATCACTTAATACGAATTAAAAAAACTCCCGTAAATTTAAGTAGGGGAGTTCTATCTAGGCTTTTACTATTTTTAGAGCATAAACATGACTATATTATATACTTTAAATCTTTATTGGTAAAAATAGAATCAATTTCATTTTTAAAAAATCGCTTTATCTCTTCCATATTTTCTGCTTTATATACATATTTTCCATAACCAAACTGACCATACTTAAACTTTCTATCTTCATTTTCCATCGGCACCTTGGTATCTGGAAAGAACTCTAAAATTCGGTTCTTTGCTACACTTGTATACCTGTGGGATATCACTTCAAAGGTGAGAGGAAATTTTAAATCTGATGGAAGTTTCTCTTTTAAAGCGATCAGCAAATCATGATACTCTTCCTTCCAATTAGGATAAATAAATACTGGTGCAACTAAAAAACCCACCGGATAACCTGCAACCATTGCCTTTACACTGGCTTCAATCCGTTTATTCCTTGATGCTGTAGCATTCTCAAAATTCTTTATAACCGTATCGGTATTAATACTAAATCTAATTTCAGTATGCTCATTATGATCTAGCGCTAGCAGGGACTCTATATCGTTGTATTTGGTTACAAATCGAAACCTTCCTTGCTCTTCTTCTCCAAAAAAAAGTATGGCATGCTCTAAGGATTTTGTATAAGGCTCAACTGGCACCGGATCTGATGTTGCTGAACCTTCAAATATGGTTATATCAGGTTTACGTTCAATCATATGTGTCTTAGCTTGATTAAGTATTTCATCCACATTTACATGTACCTTTAGGTAGGGTTTATCCCCAAGCATGGTATTTAAATAACAGTATTCACACTGTCCCATGCAACCAGATACTAAGGGTAGCTGGTAATGTGCCGATGGTTTACAGGATTGAAATTTAAGACTCTTTTTTATTCCCACAACTAAGGTTTTCTTACCCTCTTTATACCAAGTAGGAATGGATTCTCTTCCTGGAATATTTTCATTAACTCGATTGCTTTGTAAGTGGATGATTTCAATATTATCCCTATCTTTAAAGAACTGAAAGATTTCATTTGCCATCTCATATTCTAATGCACCTTTTTCAAATATTATTCTTTTTGGCACAAACATTTTGGTATCCTCGCTTCATATCGTTTCACATAGGATATGGAGATTAAAATAAATCAATACATTACTAAGATTGAAATCTCGCTCTTCCAATACATTGTTTATTAATTTGGTGATTTTGCCCATTTTTTCAACACCATTACTTTAAAACACTTAGAACATTTCAGCTAGCACTTTTTCAATGTTGCAAGTAGTATTAATAATAAGCCAAAGCTGTGGATAAGGCCTCATAATATTCCACAACCCTGTCCCGTCTAAACTATTCTCTAAAAATAATTCAACAATTGCATATATAGTTCTTGCATCAACAAACCAGACTATATGTTTAATTGATGAGTCCCCTTCTTTTATTTCGTATTCATAATAGGGTGTTTTTGATATCTCATCAAACATAATTGTTGCTCCCATAATCTGTGCTACTTCAATTGCCCACTCTATAGAGATTGCATTCCCAACAGAAAAGTTTGGGATATATGGAAGAGTCCAATCATATCCCAACAAAGGAAATCCAACACTTGTCTTTGTAGGATTTACCATGGGTTCTAAATAATCTGTAAATACACGAATATCCTCCTCCGAGCTGATTGGCATAGGAGGGCCATATTGAGTCCCCCAGAAAAAACTCATTACATAAACCTTCTCAACTAAATCGTTGAATCTCATATAGTTTACCTTCTCAAATTCCAGTCCATTTTCATCATACATAAAATTAGGATCCAAGGTAATAAACACTGGATATCCTTCCTTGTTCAGATAATTGGTTATTCGTTTCAGATAATTTAGATAAAGCTCTTGGTTTACCTCGGATAAAAATGTAATGGTAATGTTTAATCCATAGTACCCTTTCTCCTTTAAAATTCTTAACATATTCTGTGCATGATTATCCTGATAATCAGGGCTTAAAAGAATTTCATAAATTAACTCGGGATTTCTCTCACCTTGAAAGGATACACCTGATAAAAGCATTAAAGGAGCTACTCCAAATTGCTTCGCTATCTCAATCAAATCAGTATCATCATAAAAGGACTCAATGTCTCCACCCTTTAATGTTTTATAATTTAATATAGATAGATAAGTTAAATATGGTAAACATTTTCTTAGATTATTCCGATCAACATACGGAAATACATAGGCATTTGTCGTCATAGTGGTAATCGTATCATAACTTATAATGAGTTCTTCCCCTTCATAAATATTATCTCTTTCCCACAGGTATGGATTGTTTCGATATAATTGAAGAATTGGTATTTCAAACTTAAGTGCAATCCCAGATAAGGTATCTCCTTCTTTTACAACATAAATCTCTTGTGGATAGGTAATTACTATCGTTTGCCCTATAACTAAATTATTGGGATTTAATATACCATTTTCGTATATTAATCTTGTTTCTGAAACTCCAAATTGATTAGCAATTGATGTAATCGTGTCGCCAATCTGTACTACATATATTATCATGAATATACCTACATCTTATTTTTATCATTATATGTTACCTTACCTAGAAGATTTCCTTATATTATTTATGCCCTATCAGCATTCTTATAATAAAAAATATCTTTTGGCTAACAGTTATTTTTACTGCGCCAAAAGATATCTATTATTTAAGTCCTTAATACACTATATTCTTGATAATAAACACACCGTCTCCACATGCACACTATGGGCAAATTGGTCCACAGCTTGTACTTTTTTAAGCTCAAACCCATTAGCTACTAAGTACTTTAAGTCCCTTGCTAGGGTAGCAGGGTCACAGGATACATAGACAAGACGTTTTGGTGACATTGAAACGATGGTTTCTAATAAAGTTTCATCACAACCTTTTCTAGGTGGATCAACTACAATTACATCTGCTTTCATTCCTTCTTCTTTATACATAGTAGGTATTACTTCTTCTGCTGCACCTACATAGAAATTGGCATTGCTAATACCATTAATTTTAGCATTTTGCTTGGCATCCTCAATAGCTTCTTTTACTATTTCAACTCCAATTACTTGTTTTGCTTTTTGTGCAAGGAATAAGGATATAGTACCAATACCACAATATAAGTCAAATACGGTCTCTTCTCCTTTTAAATCACAATACTCTAAGGCTAGATCATATAGTACTTTTGTTTGAATCGGGTTAACCTGATAAAAGGATAAAGGGCTAATCTGATATTTTATATCACCAATATAGTCTGTAATATACGGATTACCGTAAAGAGCTATTATCCTATCACCTAATATAACATTGGTCTTACTCTTATTTATGTTAAGGCTAATGCTAGTCATTCCCTTTATTTCTTTTAGTCTATCTACTAAGACTTCAGAATGAGCTAGACTTTTGCCGTTTATTATAAGACATACCATAATTTCACCAGTTATAAAACCAACTCGTGTTAGTATATGACGGATTAAGCCCTCATGTTTTTCTTCATCATAAGTACTAATATTATATTCATCAATAAATTCACGAACGATACTTATTATTAAGTCATTTTCTTCTGCTTGTATATGACATTTCTTGGTATCTATAATAGAATGGGTACCACCTGCATAAAAGCCAATTTGCACTTTTCCATCTTTGTTTCTAGCAACTGGAAATTGAGCTTTGTTTCTATAGTGAAATGGTTCCTTCATTCCGATAATGGGTTCAAGAGTAATATCCTTAAAACCGCCAATACGATATAGACAGTTCTTTACCTTATCTTCTTTAAATTCCAATTGTTTTTTATAATCTAAATGTTGAATACTACATCCACCACATTTATCTGCTATTTCACAACGTGGGGTCACACGATAAGGTGAAGGACTCATGACTTCCATTAATCTAGCATAGCCATAATTTTTCTTCGTCTTCATTACCTTAGCTCTAATTTTATCTCCCACTAATGCATTCTTTACAAATAGGGTATATCCTTCATGTTTACCAATACCCTCTCCATCTTGTCCAATATCTACGATATCAATTATCACTTCATCATTCTTATTCATAATGCCTCTTTCATAAAAGGTAATTTACTAAATGCTACAATTATTTTGTACATAAAAGAAGTGAGAAATTTATTTTTTTATCTAAACTTCTCACTTTATCCATAGTTATTATAATCTTTAAATCTATACTTAAAGTGAATATACTTCTTACTTTCAAAACTTACCGTTCTAATAACTTCGAATCACTTTATACTTTAATAGACACTATAAAATACTTAGAAGTTGGTTCTTCTAATATTAGTTTCAAACATACGATTAAATCCAAGCCATGTGGCCTTTTCATCTCCACTTTCTAATAACTCCATCATAGTCTGTAATTTAGCATCTGCATTATCAGCAAAATTAAGGGCAAAGGCTTCCATAATAGCTGGCTTTTTTGGTGACCCATATTCTAATTCTCCATGATGAGATAGTATACAATGTCTTAGGCAAGACCCTACTTGTGGTGGAAAATTTGCTATGGTTTTTATACGTGCTCCAATCATTTCTGCACCAATGAATATATGACCTAGTAATTGTCCATCATCCGTATAATCATTTTCAGGGAATCCTGATAATTCTTCTGTTTTTCCTATATCATGAAACATCGCTGCAACTAATAATAAATCTCGGTTTAATTTTGGATACATGTTCGCAAAATACTCGCATAAACGCACAACACCTAAGGTATGCTCTAATAAGCCACCTGCAAAACCATGATGAACATTCTTAGCTGCAGAATGCATTTTGAATTTATTTGCAAAGGTTTTATCTTCTACAAAGAAACTTTCAGCTAACTTTTTTAAATGAGGATGGGTAATACTACTAATGTATTTTAATAGTTCACGATACATTTCATCAATATTCTTATTGGTTGTAGGAACAAAATCCTTAGGATCATATTCGCCTTCTCCACTTCTTCTTACTCTTTTAACGTTAAGTTGAAGTCCTCCTTGAAAACTAATAACCTGGCCATCCACTTTTATATATTCCATTGCGTCAAAATAATCGATACCGGCACAATCCCATACTTTTGCATCAATCGTTCCTGATTTGTCCTGCAATAGTAGAGAGTAATAATTCTTTCCTGCTTTCGTTGTTAGTGTCTGTTTTTGTTTACAAAGATAGGTATCCGATACCATATCCCCTTCACGTAATTCACCGATATATCTCATTTAAATACCTAGCCTTTCTAATTTACACGAATTCCTTATCTATACACTTAATATTAATATATATTATCAAATTCACTTCTTCTGATTTGGGTGTCAAAAGCCCTTATTAAAATTATAATGGCGATATGCGCAAAGCAAAAGTACGAATGCACCTATGACTTTGTGCAAATTGCTTGGCATAAATTAGACAAGGCTTTTGACACCTAAAGTATTGTCCAATTTCTAAAAATTTGCTTTATTCATTATACCTTAGCTTTCTCATGTTTTCAACCTACTTTTAAAAAGAGCCTATAAGCATATGCCTAAAGACTCTTTTGTAATATCAAATCATTCTATTAACTAACCATTTTTCTTACCTAATATAACATCTAATAAAAGATCCTTCGTACTAGACTTGGTTGTTCTGCGAACGAGTACTTTAATGCTTTGTTTTGACTCATAATTCGTAATCATATTTTGAAATGATTGCACAGATAAAACACTAATACCATCCAATTCTAATATCACATCACCACTTTGTAGGCCACCCTCTAATGCAGGTGAATTAGGTTGTACTTCTGTGACATAGATACCATGCTCTAATTCAAGTTGTTGTAAAGCATCTTCCGTCATATCTTCTGCTTTAATACCAAAATAAATTTGGTCCTTATTATTCACTAATCGTTCAATAATCTTCTTTATTTTTGAAATTCCTAAAGTAGTACTAACATTTTTACCAGCTTCGTCTTTTATACTTTGAGTTATAATACCAATAACTTCACCATTTAAATTAACAATAATTCCTTCACTATCCTCATTACTTGTAATGTCTGTATGAAAGATATCAATTTTATTATCTGTAATATATACACTTGATAATTTCCCTGTAATCATACCAAGTTCTAGGGAACCTACATAACCGTTTGGTGCACCAAGGGCTAAAATTGGTGTTCCAGCAGAGGCTAGATAAGACTCACCTAATTTAGCATTTTGAATATAGCTTAATTGAGATTCCGTCATTAATTCTAACTTTACAGCTAGAATAGCAAGATTTAATTCACTGTCATAGCTTTGTAATCTTGCACTAAGTCTGGTTTGATCTGCTAAGGTTACATGAATATCCTTTGTGTCTTTTATTTTATCGTAACTAGTTAGGATTAATAAATCTGCACCATTATCTGCTACTACAAGACCTGTTGTTGTTTTTGTTCTTTCATACTCATTATTAAATCCATCCATCACTTCATGAATACATTCAACACTTAATAATGACTTACTTACTTGGTTTGATAATGTGCGAACCTCTGTATATATACTCGTTAAATCTTTTAGATTTCCGTTCACATACTTTTCTATAATAATAGTTTCTGATTCACTATCTTTTTCTGTATCCGTATCATCTGTCTGATTTTCCTCGTTATAGTCCACTTGGGTATTACCTACATTATTACCTGGAAGTACATTTCCTTCCACTACACCTGCTACTTCATCTGGAGTCGTTGTAGGAAACTCGACGGTTTTTTTCTCTTCACCTTTACCAAGGATTTTATGGATCGTTGGTTCGGATACAAAGAACGCTACACAGGCAACAACACCAAAAATACAGCCAAGGACAATGGTCCAGACAGCTGAAAAAAGCATCTTTTTTATTCTACATTTTTTCTTAGAAACAATCTGCTCTTGGATAAAGGAAAATCCTTTATAATCCTTGTTATTGTTATCTTCCAACATCTTTCTTCTCCTTTAGGACAATCGGTAAGACTATTTTACCATCAAGTTATGAACATTATATGAATGATTTGTAAACAAAAGCCAGTATTACTTGAATTTTTAAAAATATAGTTTTAATTTATTATAAAATAATGTAAAATAACATATTAAGAGGATTATATTATAACAAATATAGAATGGAAGATAAATACTATGAATCAAAAAGCTTTAAAAACTTTAGAGTATTATAAAATAATAGATAAACTAACACAGCTCGCTGGTTCTTCTATTGGTAAAGAATTGTGCCAGAATCTATTACCTAGCTCTGATATAGAGCTAATTACTAAGATGCAAAAGGAAACAACTGATGCACTATCTCGTATTTACAAAAAAGGTAGTCTAGGTTTTTATGGACTACATGACATTAGAGCATCCATTATGCGTCTTATGGTTGGGTCAAGCCTTGGTGCCCTCGAATTACTACACTTAAGTTCCGTACTAGATGCAACTCTTAGGATTAAAGCATATGGAACCAGGGATGAGGAATCGATTGAAGACTCTCTAGATGAATTATTTCGTACACTTGAGCCACTTAGCCCATTAAACAACGAAATCAAACGATGTATTATAAGTGAAGAGGAAATTGCTGATGATGCCAGTCCTACACTAAAAGGTATTCGTAGATCCATGCGTCTTATTAACGATAAGATACATGAACAATTAAATCAAATTTTAAATTCACAAGGGCAAAAATTATATTTACAAGATAATTTAGTTACCATGAGAAATGGAAGGTACTGTATTCCTGTTAAGGCTGAATATAAAGGTCAGTTCCCAGGGATGGTACACGATCAATCCTCTTCTGGATCTACTATTTTTATTGAGCCTATGGCAGTTGTTAAACTAAATAATGACTTACGTGAATTAGGATTAAAGGAACAAGAAGAAATTGAGAGAATCTTAGCAGAGTTAAGTAATCAAGCAGCAAATGAAGTGGAAAAGATTAAAGAAAATATTAAAATCTTACCTGAGCTTGACTTTATATTTGCAAGAGCTACCTTATCCAAACAAATGAAAGGTTCTGCTCCGAATTTTAACAAACAAGGTATCTTAAATATAAAAAAAGGAAGACATCCATTAATTGATCCTAAGAAAGTTGTGCCAATTGATATACACTTAGGAAAGGACTTTCACTTATTAGTCATTACAGGACCAAACACTGGTGGTAAGACTGTAACCTTAAAAACCGTAGGTTTATTTACATTAATGGGGCAAGCAGGACTCCATATTCCAGCGTTTGATGGTTCTACCTTAGCTATTTATGAAGAAGTCTATGCAGATATCGGAGATGAACAAAGTATTGAACAAAGCTTAAGTACCTTCTCCTCTCATATGACCAATACAGTATCCATACTTGAAAAAGCAGACTACAAATCTTTAGTTCTTTTTGATGAGCTAGGTGCAGGAACTGACCCAACAGAAGGGGCTGCTCTTGCTATGGCAATTCTTTCTGATTTACACAAAAGAAAGGTTAGCACCATTGCAACCACTCATTACAGTGAATTAAAAGTATATGCTATGTCAACAGAAGGCGTTATAAATGCTAGTTGTGAATTTGATGTTAATACCTTACGTCCAACCTATCGCTTGCTAATTGGTGTACCAGGTAAAAGTAATGCATTTGCTATCTCAAGTAAATTAGGTCTACCAAATTATATTATAGATGATGCTAAAAATTTAATTGGTAAGCAAGATAAGAGTCTTGAGGATCTGATTACAGAACTTGATAACAATCGTATTATTATTGAAAATGAACGATTAGAAATCAGTAAAAGTAAAAAAGAAATTGAAGATTTAAAGAAAAAGCTAGAACAAAAAAATGATAGAATCGATAAAGCAAAAGCAAAAATTATCGAAGATGCGAATGAAAAAGCTAGAACAATCCTTGAAGAAGCAAAGGAACTTGCTGACCGCTCCATAAAGAACTTTAACAAATGGAATTTAGAAGGTGGTCTAGGAAGGGATATGGAGAATGAAAGAAGTCTCCTTAGAGAAAAACTTTCTGAAACGGAAGCGAAACTAACCATCAAAAAAGCAAAGCCAAGTAAAGTACAAAAACCAAAAGATTTTAAGTTAGGTGATAGCGTTAATGTTCTTAGTCTTGGCTTAAAAGGAACTGTTAGTAGTCTTCCGAATGCCAAAGGTGATTTATATGTGCAAATGGGTATCCTACGTTCCCAAGTAAATATTAGTGACCTAGAACTCATTGATGAACCAGTTATAACCGGACCTAATATGAATAAAACAGGATCTGGTAAGATTAAAATGTCAAAAACCCTAAACATTAGTCCAGAACTAAATATTGTTGGTAAAACAGTAGATGAAGGCCTTGCTATCTTAGATAAATACTTAGATGATGCTTACCTTTCTCATTTACCAAAGGTAACAATTATACATGGTCGTGGTACAGGTGCATTAAAAAATGCAGTCCATGCACATCTTAAAAAAGCAAAGTATGTAAAGGAATTTCGTATCGGTGCCTTTGGTGAAGGCGGTGTTGGTGTTACAATCGTTGAGTTTAAAAGTTAGTATATTATATATGCAAAATAAAGGGATGGATATTTCCTAAGGAAAGCATCATTCCTTTATTTGCATCTAATTAGAAAGGAGTCATTATGGCTACGAAACAAAAAATACTAATTGTGGATGATGATGTTAATATTGCAGAGCTTATATCTCTTTATTTAACCAAAGAATGCTTTGATACCTTAATGGTTCACGATGGTGAAGAAGCAATCCAAAGCTTCGCCTCCTATGGGCCAAATCTTATCTTACTCGATCTAATGTTACCAGGAATTGATGGATATGAGGTATGTCGTGAAATACGTAAAACATCATCAGTACCAATT
>JAFAEB010000088.1 GCA_023424235.1 Bacillota bacterium | reverse complement strand
AATTAGAAGAACTTAAAAATCAGAGTGATCTCTTACAGCAAAAATGTAGCCTAGCTAGTGAACAATTAGCTGCTCTTAATAAAGATATCGATAATCAAATAAATCAAATAAAAGAGCAAGCATTAGAGCTTATTGGTGAATGTGATTTTAATGAAATTGACCAAAGGATTCGTGAATTAAGCAATAAATTAATATTAGAACTAAATGAAAAAGAAATTGAGCTGACAAGGGAAGATAAAAATGTACAACTACTTATAACAATTGAAGAAAGAATGCCTCAATTTGAAGAAAATTTAAAGAAGGGTGAAGCTTTAAGGCATAATGAAATGGAGCAGCTCATTCGCTTAGAAGCTGAGATAGCTAGTCTACAAGAGTCAATCTTAAAGATGAAGGTAGGGTTATTGTATGATAGTTATGAAAGTGCATTCGAATCTCTTCAACAGTCAAAACAACAAAAGAGTGAGTTAGAAGAAAAACTAGAGAAGGCAAGAAAAGATTTAGAAGAAGTTAAATCAGCTATCCACACAGTTGATTCTAGAATCACTACACTAAAGGAACAACTAAAAGACACCAAGGAAATCGATGTTGAAGCTTTAATGAATGAAGACAGAGAGCTAAAGCAAATGATATCAGCATTTGACCATAAAAGAACGAATCTTGTATCGAGACTCTATCGTAATGAAGAAACTTATAATAAGATAATAAAACAAAGTGATAGGTTAGTGAAAGAAGAAGACAGGCTTATATGGGTTCAAGCATTATCCAATACTGCAAATGGTAGCATTGGTAGTGGTAAGGACAAAATTATGCTTGAGACATATATTCAAATGACATATTTTGATCGTATTATCGCAAGAGCAAATACTAGATTAATGATTATGACTAATGGTCAATATGAATTAAAAAGAAGGGAAGAAGCCGAGAATAAGCGTAGTCAAAGTGGTCTTGAACTAAATGTTATTGACCATTTTAATGGTTCTGAAAGAAGTGTGAAAACCCTATCTGGGGGAGAATCTTTTAAAGCCTCTTTATCTCTTGCCCTTGGACTATCTGATGAAATTCAAAGTTCATCTGGTGGGATTCAATTAGACACTATGTTTGTTGATGAGGGATTTGGTTCTCTGGATGAAGAATCTCTACAACATGCCATTAAGACCTTGAGTAGTTTATCAGAAGGTAGAAGATTAGTTGGTATTATTTCACACGTTGGGGAACTAAAAGATAAGATTGATAAGCAAATAATCGTTAAGAAAGAGAAAGCTCAAGGTAGCTATGTTCAAATAATTTCCTAATAGATAAATAAAATCTCCTAGTGCTTAAAGGATAAGTAAGCATTAGGAGATACTTTCATGTGTAGTTATATTAATATAATACCTCTTTGATATTCGTTTTTTAAGCTTGTCCCATATTTGCTATAAACCATTTGGTTATATAAATGGGTAGAATGAATATCATCCATTAACATTTGATAGCCGGTCTCATTAAGTTGATTCTTTGCATCAGCAACTTTAGTAATAACAGGTATCATCTCATGTTTTTGAATTTGTCGAATTAGATGAGAGGATTCCTTTTTCACTCCTAAAATCCTAGCATATTGGGTATAGCTGTTGGGATTAGTATTAGTGCTGCTATTATCACTATTAATTATGTCGCTATCATTGTCACTATTATTGTCCTTATCGCTATTGTATTGATGAAATCTCTCTTTTTTATGATTTAATAATATATGAATGAGACATCGATTAATTCGAGTTAAGGTCCATTGTTTTGTTTTAATTTCCATGGAATAGTCACTTATACTGCGATTGTATATAGGTAGTTTATAGATACGATTGGCAAGGTCTGGGGTTATATCTACATAAGAAGCTAGGGAATCTATGGTTTCATATTGTAGTTTATACTGTAATAATAATGAGAAGTCATCTTCCATCACTGGAAAGCTTTTAAGATATTGCTCCTTCATAATCTGATAAACTTCTAAGGGTAAGTGTTGTTCTACAGATTTTAGCTCCTTATTGTCGAATAAAGCCCTTCGAATAGCAGTTGCAGAACTTATCTTTTGACCTTCACCTAAACTTAAATCTTTGCTATGATAAGAAGCAGTTTTTCTAGTTATGGTAAGAGCCTTCATGTTGCTCTTTAAGGTTATAAGTGCCTTTATATATTCAATACCTAGTATATTATTTGGATGTGTTAATATCGTATCATAGTAAGTAGGATAGAGAGTTTTAATTGCCTCCATTCGAGCAACTGGATAGGTATTACCTTCTTTAATTTTAATAGATAAAACATCCTTAAATTCTTTTGGCTCATCCAGTAATATATGGGCAAGCTCTGTAAGTATGGTGACATCTCCACATTCGCTACCAAAACATATCTCATCTACAATTCCAAGTTTATGTAGTAAGGATACTGCTCCCAGCGCAAAATATTCAGCACTAGAGGTAGCATAACAGGTAGGTAGTTCTAATACCAAATCTGCCCCAAGAAGAAGTGCCATTTCCGTTCTTTGATATTTATCCATTAAAGCGGGAGCACCTCGTTGAACAAAACTACCGCTCATTACAATTACAACATAATCCGCTCCACTTATCCTTTTTGCTTCATCTATATGATATTTATGCCCATTATGGAAAGGGTTGTATTCTGTTATTAGGCCAACAACTTTCATAATTTCTCCAATCTAATTCTTTATGTTATTCATATTAATATATATATTCATCAATTACAAGATTTTCTGGACTATTATTACTAAAATATTTAGTAATACTTGCTAAGAAACGTATTTTCTGCTAGTATATTAGCGAACACTTACTTTAGATAAAATCATGAGGGAACATAATGGAGATAATTAGCAGTAGAAACTTGATTAACGTAATAACGAAAACCTTGAATTTGATCGATAAGAGATTAATCGAGCATGGTGAACGGGTTGGATATATTATGTTAAAAATGCTACAATGTGAAAAGAAGTATGGGAATGATGAGATTCTAAATTTTGTACTAGCCAGTGTATTTCACGATATTGGAGCTTATAAGATTGAAGAATTAGATAAAATGGTTCAATTTGAAACAGATACGGTTGAGAATCACTCCATTTATGGATATTTATTTTATAAGTACCTATCTCCCTTTGATGATACAGCAAAGATAATATTATATCATCATTTAGATTATAATAAGCTTAAGCAATATAAATATAAATATAGTGATGTTGCAGCTTACATAAATATAGCAGATCGAATTGATGTAATTTCATTTATAAGTAACAATAAACTAAACTTACTCTATTTACGTAAGTATGGTGATGTACGTTATTCGAATAAAGGCTTAGATCTGTTTGAAAAAGCGAATAGACAATATAAAATCATTGATAATATTAATAATGGAAGTTACAAAACCGAACTTTTCCAGATATTAGAAGGTATAGAACTAAGCTTAGATAGAAAAGAGAAATTTCTTAAGATGCTTATATTTTCAATTGATTTTAGAAGTGAATATACGGTTATGCATACAATTACAACCGTAAGTATTGCTGATGAAATTGGGCGTAGAATGAATCTTACTGAAATAGAAAGACAATATTTACATTTTGCTGCATTAGTTCATGATGTTGGTAAAATAACAACACCACTTGAAATATTAGAATCTGTTAATAAGCTAAGCAGTGAAGAAATGAAAGTAATGCGTAACCATGTAGTAATGAGTGAACACATATTAAAGGATTATATTAATCCTGAAGTATTAGAAATTGCCATCCGTCATCATGAAAAACTTGATGGTTCAGGATATCCTAAAAAATTAACTGAGAAAGATTTAACCTTACCACAACGAATTCTAGCAGTTGCAGATATTATAAGCGCTTTGTCAGGAAAGCGTAGCTATAAGGATGTGTTTTCCAAAGAAAAAATTGTATCCATATTAACAAAGGATAAAGATGAAGGAAAACTATGTAAAGATGTTGTTGATTGTTCAATAGCCAACTTTAATGATATTATGTTAAATGTAGAAAAAAATACGAGTGCGTCTCTTAAAATGTATAGTGAGATGAAAGATCGTTTTGATGAAATTTATCGTAAGCTTGCTGTATGAGTTATTTAGTAACGCACATACTAATTGTAAGATATACAATCATTTACTTTATGGTAAGATATTAAGTTTTAAAATAAGTTTATGGGCAAAATTGTTAGGGTTCTTTTGAATTCCTAACATTTTAACTTCTTTTATTAAAATTTATTATAAATTCTTACTTGAATACAAAAGAAGATTGGACTATAATGAAATTTGTGGGATTTTGTCATGATATTAATTAATAAATAAACATGTAACATTGAAAGGAGATTTAAAGTGGGATTCATTGACGTAATTAAAGAAAGAGCAAAACAAAATAAAAAGACAATTGTACTACCAGAAACAGGTGATATAAGAACACTTGAGGCTGCTTCAGCTATTTTAAAAGAGGGAATTGCTAACTTAGTTTTAGTTGGTAATGAAGATGAAATTAAAAAAGTTGCAGGTGGTTTAGACTTAAGTGGAGCAGCAATTGTTGACCCAAGCTCTTGTGATAAATTAGAAGCATACATTGACTTACTAGTTGAAATCAGAAAAAGTAAAGGTATGACAAAAGAAATGGCAAATGATCTTTTAATAAAAGATTATTTAACATTCGGTGTTACTATGGTAAAGGCAGGCGATGCAGATGGTATGGTTGCAGGTGCAGTAAATTCAACTGCTAATGTTTTAAGACCATCCCTTCAAATCTTAAAAACAGCTCCTGGAACTAAATTAGTTTCAGCATTCTTCGTAATGGTTGTTCCTAACTGTGAATACGGTTCTAATGGTACATTTATTTTCTCTGATGCTGGTTTAAATCAAAATCCAACTGCAGATGAATTAGCTGCAATTGCAGGTAGTTCCGCTAAGAGTTTTGAACTATTAGTTGGTGAAGAACCAGTTGTTGCTATGCTTTCACATTCTACTAAGGGAAGTGCAAAACACGCTGATGTAGATAAAGTTGTTGAAGCAACAAAAATCGCAAAAGAATCCTATCCTAATATAAAAATAGATGGTGAATATCAATTAGATGCTGCTATTGTACCAAGTGTAGGTGCAGCAAAAGCTCCTGGTAGTGATATCGCTGGTAAAGCAAATGTATTAATATTCCCAGACTTAGATTCTGGAAATATTGGTTATAAATTAACTCAAAGATTAGCAAAAGCAGAAGCATATGGCCCAATTACTCAAGGTATTGCAAAACCTGTTAATGACTTATCTAGAGGTTGTAGCGCAGAAGATATTGTTGGTGTTATCGCAATTACAGCAGTACAAGCTGGTGCATTATAATTTATAAAGTATTTAATTTGCTAATAGAAAAAGGAGATATAAAAAATGAAAGTTTTAGTAATTAACTGTGGAAGCTCATCCCTTAAATATCAATTAATCGACTCTGAAAGTGAAAAAGCATTGGCTGTAGGTCTTTGTGAAAGAATTGGAATCGATGGTCGTCTAAATCATACACCAGCTGGTGGAGAAAAAGTAGTTATCGAAGCAACTATGAATACACATGAAACAGCGATCAAGATGGTACTTGATGCATTAGTAGACGAAAATCATGGAGTAATTAAATCTCTTGACGAAATCGGCGCAATTGGACATAGAGTTGTTCATGGTGGAGAAAAATTTGCTTCTAGCGTTGTAATTAATGATGAAGTTATTAAAGCAATTGAAGAATGCAATGATTTAGCACCACTTCATAACCCAGCTAACTTAATTGGTATTAGAGCATGTGAATCCATTATGCCAGGTGTACCTATGGTTGCAGTATTTGATACAGCTTTCCATCAAACAATGCCTGCAAAAGCTTATTTATATGGTCTACCATATGAATATTATGATAATTACAAAATTAGAAGATATGGTTTCCATGGAACAAGCCACAGCTTCGTTGCAAAAAGAGCTATGGAATTAACTGGATTAGATGAAAATAATTCTAAAGTTATCGTTTGCCATTTAGGTAATGGTGCTAGTATAACAGCTGTTAAAAATGGTGAATCTGTTGATACAAGTATGGGTCTTACTCCACTTGAAGGTCTTATTATGGGAACAAGAAGCGGTAGCATCGATCCAGCAATTATCGAATTTATTGCTAATAAAGAAAACAAATCTATCACTGAAGTTATGGATATCTTAAATAAAAAATCCGGTGTTTTAGGTATGTCCGGTGTATCTAGTGACTTTAGAGATCTTGAAAATGCAGCAGCAGCTGGACATGAAAAAGCTAAAATAGCTACCGATGTATTCGTATATCGTGTAGTTAAATATATTGGTTCTTATGTTGCAGCTATGAACGGTATTGATGCGATTGCATTTACAGCTGGTCTTGGTGAAAATGATAAAAATGTAAGAAAAGCTGTAGTTGAATATTTAGGCTACCTTGGAATTACATTAAATGAAGAGAATAACAATACAAGAGGAAAAGAAATACTTATTTCCACAGAAGATTCTAAAGTTAAAGTTTGCGTAATTCCTACAAATGAAGAACTAGCAATTTGTAGAGAAACAGTAGCTTTAATCTAATAGATAAATCAAATAGTAAATAAAATATATCAAAGGTTTATAAAAATTCTTGACAAACTGTTCTTACTTGAATATAATGTAAGCAGTGCGAATTTTTAGAAGATAGGGGATTGCTATGATTATTAATTTATCAGAAATTATGTCTGTTAAAGGATCAACTAGACATATTCAGGTTCCTATCGAATTAGAGTACTTTACCTTAGAAGGCCAAAAATATCCTTTTAGCCATAAAGACGAAGTGAATTTAACGATTTCCCATATTGGTGAGAGAAAGTTAGAACTTCGTGGAGATGTAAATGTTACTTTAGTAATTCCGTGCAATAGATGCCTTGAGGATGTCATTACACCATTACATTTGGAATTTGAGAAAGATCTTGATTTTACAGTATCGGATAGTGATAGAATTAAGGAATTGGATGAGACAAATTATATTAGTGGATATAATCTGGATGTAGATTTACTAGTTTACGATGAATTATTAGTAAACTTTCCCATGAAGGTTCTGTGTAATGAGGACTGCAAAGGTTTCTGCAAGGTTTGTGGAGGGAATCTAAACACACATTCATGTGCTTGTCGTGAAGCAGACCCAGACCCCAGAATGTCGGTAATCCGAGATATATTCAACAATTTTAAGGAGGTGTAATCATGGGAGCTATCTGTCCAAAGAATAAATCTTCCAAAGCTAGAAGAGACAGCCGTAGAGCAAATTGGAAAATGTCTGCGCCTAATTTGGTGAAATGCAGTAAGTGTGGAGAATTAATGGTACCACACAGAGTATGCAAAGCTTGTGGATCTTATAATAAGAAAGAAATCATTTCTACAGAAAAATAAGCGGTAACGCAGTGAAATAAGGGCTTGAGTAAATCTCAAACCCTTATTTTTTTCGTGAATAACCTAATTTTACTCAATTAAAAGGCTCTTTGTCAACTTTTGGGGTGAGATTTTTAAAATCTCGCACCAACACTAGGCTAAGAGCTAGTTTTATGTATGATTCTAAAATATATAATTTTGGGCATTAGAAATAAACCTCCGCCG
>JAFAEB010000038.1 GCA_023424235.1 Bacillota bacterium | reverse complement strand
ATATAATATTATGTAACTATTATAATATATGCACCACAAATAGTTGTGATAATGGGTAAGTATAAATATTTTGCAAAAGTTATTTCTTAGTCCGAATGGGATAACATGAAAGTGGTAAGGCTTTTATTCATAATAGATTATTAATCAGATAAGTAACGAGATTAATGGATGAATTTTGTCTAAACTACATTTCACGTATTGAAATATATATTAAATAATATATAATACAAGTATATATAACTAAAAAAAGAAGAAGGATTGGTATTAGGAATGAATTTTTTATGGTGCACATTAAGAGTAAAAGATTTAGAAGAATCCCTATATTTTTATGAAAAAATAGTTGGAATTCCATTAATAACTAGATTCCAAGCTGGCCCAGGTATGGAAATTGCTTTTCTTGGAAGTGGTGAAACAAAGATAGAGCTAATTAGCGATACAAATACTAAGGAAATTGAGATAGGTACTCATATCTCCATCGGCTTTTCTGTTGAATCTTTGGATGAAAAAATTCAATTTTTAAAAGAACATAATATACAATTAATCAGTGATATTATTCGTCCAAATCCTACTACAAGATTTTTCTATGTTCTTGATCCTAGCGGTTTACGAGTTCAATTCGTGGAGCAAGCAATATAATGTACACCCAGTAATAAAATTTATATTACTGGGTGTTCTATATTAAATTCCAATTGACAATCATATGGTTCAAAGATAACATGATGTAAAATATTCTCTTTTGCATTAACACATCCCATAGCTTTGTAGAATTCTTGCGTTTCAAATGCTTGATGAGCTTGGATATATAGCCTTCTTCCTCCCCATTCTTTTACCTGGCTAACACACATATTGAATAAATTGGATCCAATATTAAAACGTCTAAACTCATAGGATACATGTAATTGAGCTAATTCATAGTACTCTTTTTTGCTGCCTATTGGTTTTCCTAACAAGCTTGCAAAGCCAATAACATAATTATTATAAGTAGCAATAATCACTACTCCACCATCTAGTAAGCATTCTTTAAAGTTCCTAAAGATTATTTCATTTTTAATCGTATAATCCCAATCGTCAACATAAGGATTCAATACAATCTGCTTAATACCTTCCATATTTCTAACAACATAAGTTACATTTTGATATCGATTAAAATTATTTAATAACTCACAATTTAAATCAGAAATATTTAAATAGGAATAGATAATGTCCTTACTCTTTAAGTGCTCTTTTACATCCTCCAAAATATTATCATATTTATGACTATCACAAAAGAAATCCTCATATCCGTTGTTATTTCTCGTATAATCTCCCCTATAAATCATACAATACTCACCCCATTAAGAATTTTCTTTAACACTTATTATGAATTTTAAAACCTGCCTAATAATTATATCGATAAACTACTTCATCCTCAATAATACGATTATCGGACACAAATCCAAGTTTTTCATATAATAATCTAGCACCATGATTTTCCGGTTCAAAACTTATAAAAATCACATTATGATTCTTATCTTCTTTAATCTTATTCATAATAATTTCCATTGCTTTATATCCAAAGCCTCTGCCTTGATATTTTTCATCTATCATTAGACGATAAATCCAATAGTTATTATCATCTACATCAATACAGTACATTAGAAATCCTACCGCTATTTCATCATTATAGATAGCGTAAGGAATGCATTCTGGCTGAACTTTGGATTGGGCAATTGAAAAAATGTTTGTTGCAACAAAATCCTTTTGATTTTCTTTTACCTTTAATCGTATTACTTCAAAAAAGTTATCTTTATTTACTTCTCTTAATGTTATCATTCTATTTGCTTTCCCCCATAATCTTAATAAATCATATCTATCATAGCAATTGAACTCTATTCTGTAAAGAATAAATTATTGCATATGGATGTACTTACCAAAAGTATGATATCTTGTTACTTAATTCGATTCTTTTATCACTATAATTTTATTTATTTAAACACTACACTATACATTATATGTAATACGTAACATATTTTTACTGTTTGTTAAAGAATAAATTATTATACTTATTGATGCTTTAACTATAGTCTCAAAGCAAGTGAAGAGCCGATTAAAACCAATTATGTAACAATACTTGACAGAGACTAAAAAACTCTGCATCAACTATAAGGAATATAAAATCATATCCTAAAATTCATGCAGAGTTCTAGTATTATCATATCGAATATAAATGAAATTGTAAAACAAATTTATTAAATGCCTATACTTAACTTAAGATAATCTCATCTTAAAATCTTCGTAACCAAATTTTTTTATCATTTTAAGTTCATTGTCTTTTGTTAGTAACATTATGGATGGTAAGCCTATACCATTAAAGGTATTATTCTTCACCATCGTATAATGAGCCATATCACAAAACACTAATTTTTGACCTTCTTTTAATGGTTCATCAAAGGAATAATCACCGATAACATCACCTGCTAGACAAGTTGGGCCTCCTAAACGATAAGTAAATTTTTTCTCTGATGGTTTACCAGCACCGATAATCTCTGGACGATATGGCATTTCAAGTACATCTGGCATGTGGCATGCGGCTGATGTGTCTAGAATCGCTAAATCCATGTTATTTTTAGAAATATCAAGTACTTTTGCTACTAGAAAACCTGTGTTAAGAGCAATGGCTTCACCTGGTTCTAGATATACCTCAATATTATATTTCTCTTTTATAAATAGGATGCTTTTAATTAATAAATTTATGTCGTAGTCTGGTCGTGTAATATGATGCCCACCACCAAAATTAATCCACTTCATTTTACTGATATATTTACCAAATTTTTCATCCACAACTTGTAGAGTACGCCATAATACATCAGAGTTTTGCTCACACATAGTATGAAAGTGTAAGCCGTCTAGGCTATCTAATTCTTCCTCACAAAAATTATCTAAGGTAGTTCCAAGTCTTGAATTTGTAAAGCATGGATTGTACATATCGGTTGCAATTTCAGAGTATTCAGGATTAATACGTAAGCCTACCGATATTTTTCTAGAGCTACTTTTTACTTTATCCTTATACTTTCTTAACTGTGAAAAAGAGTTAAACACGATATGATCACTTATTGCAATGATTTCATCCATCTCTTCTTCATTGTAAGCAGGACTAAAGATATGAACTTCGCCTTCCATCTCTTCTTTTCCAAGCTTTGCTTCATATAGAGTACTTGCTGTGGTTCCATTTAAGTATTTACTGATTAATGGATAAGTAGAGTACATGGAGAAGCCTTTTTGGGCTAAGAGAATCTTACAGCCAGTT